>JBDIVQ010000022.1:0-40351 GCA_039794345.1 Phycisphaerae bacterium
GCCGATCTGGAGAGCGTTACCAAGACCTACGCGCGCCTTCTATCATCCTGATCGTCTCCGGGTGGAGACCGCGTCACTTTTGGCCCGCCGGCACACTTCATGCGACAGACCCGCGAAATCATCACCACCCTCCTTTCGAACATCGGTTCGCGCAAGGAGGTCGAGCAGTACCTCAAGCAGTTCAGCAGCGTCGATTCGAAGCGCTTCGCGGTGGTGAAGGTCGGCGGCGGGATTGTGAGCGACAATCTCGAAGCGCTCGCCTCCGCGCTGACCTTCCTGCATCACGTCGGGCTGTATCCGATCGTGATCCACGGCGCCGGGCCGCAACTCGACATCGCCCTCAAAGAGGCCGGGATCGAGACGAGCCGCGTCGACGGCCTGCGCGTGACCACGCCGCAGGTCCTCGAAATCGCCCGCAAGGTCTTTCAGCGCGAGAATCTCAAACTCGTCGAAGCGCTTGAAGGCCTCGGCACGCGCGCCCGGCCGATCACCACCGGCGTCTTCGTCGCAAGGCCCGTGGAGGATGCTCGACTCGGCCTCGTCGGCGAAGTCGTGGACATCCACCTCGACGCGATTGATTCGAGCATCCGGGCGGGGCATCTGCCGATCCTGGCCTGCCTCGGCGAGACGGCGGGGGGGCAGATTCTCAACATCAACGCCGACGTCGCCGCGGCAGATCTGGCCATCAGACTTCAGCCGCACAAGATTATCTTCCTCACGCCCACCGGCGGGCTGCTCGACCAGCACGGGCGGATCATCCCCGCGATCAACCTGGCGGAGGAGTATGAGCACCTCATCAGCCAGCCGTGGGTCAATGGCGGGATGCGGCTCAAGTTGCAGGAGATCAAGGAACTCCTCGACGAGTTGCCGCACTCCTCGTCGGTTTCGATCACTTCGCCCGAGCATCTCGCGCGCGAACTGTTCACCCATCGCGGCTCGGGAACGCTCGTGCAGCGCGGCGAGCGAGTCCGGTGCCTGGCTTCCTTCGACGATGCCGATCGGGATCGCCTGCGGACTCTTCTCGAGAACTGCTTCCAGCGGAAACTCGACCCCGACTACTTCTCGAAGAAGAACTGCTACCGCCTCTACCTCTCCGATTCGTAT
The DNA here is from genome assembly GCA_039794345.1 of Phycisphaerae bacterium. Taxonomy (GTDB): domain Bacteria; phylum Planctomycetota; class Phycisphaerae; order Phycisphaerales; family UBA5793; genus UBA5793. The sequence goes on from JBDIVQ010000022.1 coordinate 1,105, forward strand.
CGCGCAACGGCGATCATCACGCTCGAGGGCGACATTCCCTACCTCGACAAGTTTGCGGTGACCAAGGAGGCGCAGGGCGTGGGCCTGGGCGCGGCGCTCTGGCTGCGGATGCGCGGCGACCTGCCGCGCATGTTCTGGCGCAGCCGATCCGAGAACCCCATCAACCCCTGGTACTTCGAGAGGTCGCAGGGCAGTTACCGCACCGACGTGTGGACCGTTTTCTGGTACGGCCTCGATGACTTCGCGCAGGTGAAGTGGTGCATCGAACGGGCGCTGGCGATGCCCGCCACCTTCATCGCGCACGGATCGGTGGAGCCGTCATGACGCGGCGAGGGCGCACCAGCATCGGCATCGTCGGGGCCCGCGGCTACGTGGGCGGCGAACTCATCCGCCTCGCGGTCGGCCACCCGCACCTGGAGATCGCCTTCGTCAGCTCGCGCGCCCTCGAAGGCGAGGAGGTCGCCAGCCACGTGGAGGGCGCGCCGCCGGGGCTGCGCTTCACCAATCTCGATGAGCAGGAGGCGGCCAGGTCCGGCGCCGAGATTCTCATCCTCGCCCTGCCCAACGGCAAGGCGCACACGTTCGTCTCGGCGATCGACGCGAGCGATCGAGCACAGCGCCTCATCATCGACGTCAGCGCCGACTACCGCTTCGACGACTCCTGGGTCTACGGCCTGCCCGAACGGTTCCGCGAGCGCATCCGCAGCGCGCGGCGCATCGCCAATCCCGGCTGCTATGCGACGGCGGCGCAACTGGCCATCGCGCCGATGCTCGATCTCCTCGGCGGCACGCCGGCGGTCTTCGGCGTGAGCGGCTACAGCGGCGCCGGCACCACCCCCTCCGACAAGAACAACCCCGATCTCCTCTACGACAACCTCCTGCCCTACTCCCTCACCGGGCACCTGCACGAGCGCGAAGTCTCGCGCCACCTGGGCGGGTCCGTGCATTTCCTGCCGCACGTCGCGCCGTTCTTCCGCGGCATCACGGTGACGGTCAACCTTCCGCTGAGCAGGAAGATCACCACGGAGGAGATGGGGCGGCGCTATGAACGCGCCTGGGGCCGTGAGCCGCTCATTCGGTTGACCGGCGACAAGGCGCCGCTCGTACGCGACATCGCCGGGCGGCACCACGTCTGCATCGGAGGCTGGACGGCCGCGGCCGACGGCTCGCGCGCCGCGGTCGTCGCCACCATCGACAACCTCCTCAAGGGCGCCGCGACGCAGGCGATCCAGAACGTCAACCTCGCCCTCGGCCTGGATGAACTCGCGGGGATCGATCATGAGTGAGCGACCCATCTGGGACAAGGGCGGCGCCGAGGTGGATGCACGCCTCATGCGCTTCCTCGCCGGCGATGACGTCCGCCTCGACCAGCACCTGCTGCGCTATGACGTCCGCGCTTCGATCGCCCACGTGAAGGGGCTGAACCGCATCGGCATCCTCGACGGGAAGGAGTCGGCCTCCCTCATCGAGGCGCTCAAGACGCTCAACGCCGAAGTCGAAGCGGGGCGGTTCACTCTCGACGATCGCTACGAAGACGGCCATTCAGCGATCGAGGCCTTTCTGACGGAGAAACTCGGCGACGCCGGCCGCAAGGTTCACACCGGCCGCAGCCGCAACGACCAGGTCCTGGTTGCCCTGCGACTCTATCTGCGCGACGGCCTCGATCGGCTGACTTCCGTCTCCCTGAACATCGCCGAGATCTTCCTCGAGCGGGCGGAGGCGGATGAGTGCACCCCCATGCCCGGCTACACCCACCTCCAGCGGGCCGTGCCCTCGACCGTCGGCCTGTGGTGCGGCGCGTTTGCCGAATCGTTCATCGACGTCGCCGCGCTCTCGCGGGCGATGCGCGCCTGGGTGGACGCCTGCCCGCTCGGCACGGCGGCGGGCTATGGCGTCAACCTCGATCTCGACCGCCAGGGGGTGAGCGACGATCTCGGCTTTGCGCGCGTGCAGATCAACGCGATGTACGCCCAGAACAGCCGCGGCCGATTCGAACTCGCCGCCTTGCACGCGCTGCACCAGGCGCTGCTTGACGTGCGGCGCTTCGCGTGGGACCTGAGCCTCTTCACCACCGAGGAGTTCGGCTTTGTCCGCCTGCCGGACCGCTTCACGACGGGCAGTTCGATCATGCCCAACAAGCGTAACCCGGATGTGGTGGAACTGCTTCGGGCCTCGAGCGGCGTGGCGGAGGGGGCGATCGCGGAACTTGCTTCAGTACTCTCCCTGCCCAGCGGCTACCAGCGCGACTTGCAGGCGACGAAGGAGCCGCTCATCCGCGCCTGGTCGCGCGGCCTGGAGGCGCTGGAGATCGTGCCCGATCTCGTGGCGTCAATGGAGTTCGACCGCGCGAAGATGCGCGAAGCGATGACGCCGGCCATGTTCGCCACAGATCGCGCCATCGACCTCGCCGCCCGGGGCGTGCCCTTCCGCGAAGCGTACCAGCAGGTGGGTCGCGAGATTGCAGCGATGAAAGACCTGCCCATTGACGAGAGCATCGCAAAGCGTACCTCGCTCGGCGGGGCGGGCCGGCTCGGCCTCGACCTGCTGCGGGAGCGCCTCGACGAACAGAGGGCCGCCGGCTGATTCCCGCCTCGCCTTGCCTTCCGCCCGCGCCGCCGCGCCGCGGCCCGATCAGAACTCGATCACCAGCAGGCCGAAGAACTCGAGGAGATCATCCTGATCGAAAGCCGACCGCTCTTCGAGTTCGTGCCGCGCGCCGAACTTGAGGCTGGCGGGACTGTCAGCCGCGAGTTTCGTCTCAATCGCGGCGCTCAGCACCGCCCGATAGTCGCCGAACTGAGACAGGTCGGGGTAGTACTCGGCGCCCGCGGTGAGTCGCGTGATCTCCGAAAACCGGTGCATGAGATCGATCTTGAGGATGCCCTCGGGAGTGAGATCGCCGTCGTTCGGACCGCCGTTGAGCAGCGATCCGCCCAGACCGGCGCGGCCGACGAGTTCCGTGCGGTCGTTCTTGATGAAGGCATACCCTACGCCGCTGCCGAGTGAGTAGCGCTGGTCGTAGTCGGCGAATTCGTCGAGTTCGAAGCGTCCCTGGACGAAGGCGAGCCAGGGCGAGTCGTTGAAGAACCAGTCGTGAATGGCGCCGGCGTCGAACTTGTTCTGCGTTCGATCGCCGCGGCTCGTGGCCGTGCGGTAGTTTGCGTCGAAGGCGAATCGCGTCTCGTCGGTGCGCCGCTCAGTGGCGAAGGTGAGTCGGCCGTCGAGTTTCTCGGTGCGCCCCTCGCTCCCGTTGAATCCCGCTTCGAAACGGGACTTCCATAGCGCCTCCGGCGCCGTGATTGCGTCGAGCGCCGGCGCCGGTTCAGCCGGTTCAGCCGGTTCAGCCGGTTCAGCCGCGGCCTGAGGCGCGCCGTCGGAGGTCGGCTGGACGTCCGGCGATTCCGGATTGATCGACTCGATCTTCGCTCGATCGATCAACAGCCGCCCGAGCGCCTCGTGTTCGAGGATGATGCCCGATTCGGTGGTTTCGACGATGCGTCCGGAGAGCACGTCTCCCCCGCGAAGAACGATGAGGTCGGGCGGCGCGGCGCCGCACACTGTCGTCAGGAGCAGGATCAGCCCGGCGGCGGCGCGGCGGGGATGGCGGAGGTCAGTCATGAAGTCGATTCCCCGGAGGTTCGGATCGGTGCGGCTGCGTCGCGCGACAATCGCCGTGCATGGCGTCCCGGCGCGGAAGTTCACCCTACGGCCCGACCGCGTACGATTCCACCCGAACATGACACACGAGCGCATTGAGAAACTGCTGCGCCTCCTGCGCGCTGAGCCCCACGACGTCTTCTGCCTTTACGCCCTGGCGCAGGAGTACGCGAAGAACGGCGACTGCGAACGAGCGCTCGACTACTTCGATCGAGTGCTCGCTGTTCAGCCGGATCATGCGTACGCCCACTTCCACAAGGCGCGGACGCTGGAAGCAGCGGGCCGCGCCGACGAGGCCCGGGCCGTGCTCCGCGCGGCGCTCGCTTCCATCTCTCCGGAGGCGGATCCGAAGGCCGCAAGGGAATTGCAGGAGTATCTGCAGTCGATCACACCATGACCGGAAGGCGAACGGAGAGTCGGGAGCGGGGGGCCACCCTCATCGGCCGGGCGATCACGACGATCGCCCCTGCCGGGGGAAAGGACCAGCGGCTCAAGGTGTGCGTGGGTCGGCGCGTCGCCGCCCGTCTCCGCCGCCGCGACGTTGAAGAACTTTGCCTCGCGCCAGGGAGGGTGATCGACGCGGCCCTGCTCGAGGCCATCGGCGATCGCGAACTCGTCGGCCGGGCGATCGACGCGGCGGCGCGCTGGCTGGCGCGGCGTCCGCTCGCCCGCGCCGTCCTCGCGGATCGGCTGGCGGAGCGAGGCTTTGAGCCTGACGTGGTTTCCCGGGCCCTGGTTCGACTGACCGAGGCAGGTCTGATCGACGACGAAGCGATAGGGCACGACATCATCGAACAGGCGAAACGAAGAGGACCTGCGGGCCTGCCGTTCCTCCGACACGCGCTCGAGCGGCGTGGCATCGCCCCGGAACTTGCCGAGCGCATCGCCCGCCAGGCCGCGGCGCAGAGCGACCCGGAAGGGGAGGCCCGGCGGTTCATTGCAAAGCGCTTGGCGCTGATGGGGCGAGTCCCGCCCGCGACACAGACCCGACGCCTGCTCGGGCTGCTGGCGCGCCGGGGAATTGACCAGGAGACCGCCGCCCGTCTCGTTCGGGAGGCGGTTCCCGAGGAAGGCCGAGTCGGAGAGTCGTACTGAGCGGTTCGCCGGCCCGACCCGAAGCCGCTTTTCGTGATACACTGTCTGGAGAAGACCGGAGGCCCACCATCATGCGGACGCGCATCATCTGGCTGACATTCTGGGTGACGATGACGATGTGGTTGGGCCAGGGGTGCGGCTCGATGAACGTCGCGAACCAGCCCCGCCAGGCCTCTCCGCTGCCCGCCCTCACGCCCGATGTCCCCCCGGCCGACTTCTCCGGAGAGCCCTCCGTCAGCGGGATTGACCGGAGCGGCTGGCCGCGGCACGAAGTCCGTCTCTCGCGCAACGACCTTGAGGTGCGGCCGCACTACGTTCGCTCCTTCACTCTTGGCCAACAGGGTCCGGCGCGAAACCGCGGGGCCTTTCCGACCGTGGAGACCGCACTCGAAGTCGGAGATCGGTCCGAGGTCGTGCAGGCGCAGTATCTCGAGATCGTCATCGACCCGTTCGTGCAACTGGGGAATCTCGCCCTCGCTCCCTTCCGGATGGTCGTCGTGCAGCGGCCGCGCGAGATCGGGCACGGTCCGGCGGAGCGCTACGAGATCCAGCCTCCAACAACCCCGGTTGACCTGACGCCAGTCGAACGCCAGCCATGAGCGGTGGGATCGATGAGAACTCAGGTCTGCCCCGGGGCTACCCCTTCCGGTCGGATTGGGAAGTGACTCCGCGTCAACTGGCGGCGGAACTGGCGTCGGATCGCCCGCCGATGGTGATCGACTGCCGAACGCCGCAGGAGCGGGACGTTGCGGCGATTCCAGGCTCGACGCTGATTCCGATGGGAGATATCCCCAGTCGGGAGAATGAGTTAGATGAACTGGTGGACCGCAGGGTGGTCGTTTACTGCCACCGGGGCCAACGATCGCTGCGCGTGACGGCCTTCTTGAGGCAGCGGGGCTTTTCGGACGTCTGGTCGCTGGCGGGCGGTATTGATGCCTGGTCGTCTGGAGTTGACCCGACGGTCCCGCGTTACTGATTATCAGACCTACCCTGGGGCGGGTAGGGGTCTGAGGAGGGAATTTCATAAATCCGACGACTATTTGGCTTTTCCACTGGACAGCACGGGAACAATGGGGTATTCTGTTGTGTTGTTCAGTCTTGGGGAGCGGAGAAAAAGACCCCCAACCAACGTGGTGTGCGCTGGCTTTCGGTTTCGGCTTCGCGCGGCGGTCGTTTGGACCAGGCGTGCGGTGCCGGAATACAGGGTCGATCGAACTCGTTGATACGATCGACTCGACAGGGATGACGTGCTCCGGCGGTGCCGGAGTTCTTGCTTCGAAGTTTCAGGTCCGACTTCATCAGTACAGGAGAGTGTGAAAGATGAAAAACATGAAGACCATGCTGTGCGGCGCTGTGCTGGCGGCCGTGGCTGCTGCGCCCGCTCTTGCGTTCCCGATTCGCACGGTGAATCAGCCGCTGCAGCCGGGCGTTCCGCTCAACGACGCCGGATTCTTCGAGATGAACGGCGAAGTTCTCTTCGGCCTTCGCTTCACCATCGACGTCAACGTGACGCAGGGCAGCCTGTGGGCGCTGCAACTCGACAGTTTCGGCTCGCACGCCCTCGGCAGCGACACCGAACTGGCGCTCTACAACAGCGACGGCTCGCAGATCCTCGCGATCAACGATGACGCGGGCGACGGCAGCCTCGACGCCTACCTCGGCTTCGGCGACGCGCCGCAGTTCCAGAACCCCTTCAACGGCACGACCCGTCAGGGCAACATCGTCAACCAGATCGACCTCCTCGCCGGCACCTACCTCGTCGTCATCGGTCCCTACAACACGACGTGGGACTCCTTCGACGCGCAGCTGACCGAAGTGGACAACTTCCAGGGTCGCGGCGAGTGGCTCTGCCAGGTGCTCCTCTACCAGATCCCCGCCCCGGGCAGCCTCGCGCTCCTCGGCCTCGGATCGCTCGTGATCGGCGGCCGTCGTCGTCGCGCCTGATGTCGATCCCCGACTGATCGAGTCATCGGACCTCAATGCAGCATCCCGCGCCTCGCGCGGGATGCTGTTCTTTTTCCCGCCCGGAACCATTCCAACTTCCGCCCCGAAAGGCTGCGTCTCTTCAGGCGCGCGGGTGAAACCGCTCATGGACCTCGCGCAGGCGCGTCGCGTCCACGTGCGTGTACGTCTGCGTCGTCTTGATGTCGGCGTGGCCGAGCAGTTCCTGGACGACGCGCAGATTCGCGCCGCCCGAGACGAGGTGCGTCGCGAAACTGTGCCGCAGCATATGGGGATGCACGCGCGCCAGCCCGGCGGCGTGCGCCTGCCGCCTCACGATCTGCCACACGGCGATGCGTTCGAGCGCCCGTCCCGAGCGCGACAGAAGCAGGCGATCGCTCGGTTCGCCGCGCGCTCTTGACGCCAGCCTCGGGCGGAGCTGGGCCGCGTACTCCGCGATCGCGGACAGAGCCGGCTTGCCGAGCGGGACGAGGCGCTGGCGGTTGCCCTTGCCGATGACATCCACGACGCCGAGCGTCGGATGGACATCCCGCTCCTTCACGTTCACGACCTCTGTCGCGCGCAGTCCCGCGGCGTAGAGCAGTTCGAGCAGGGCGCGATCGCGGAGGTAGAGTTCTCCCTGCTCCGGGCTCGGGGCCGCGAGCAGCTTCTTCATCTGGATCGGAGAGAGGCACCCGGGCAGGCGCTGCCAGCGCGTGGGCGTTTCGAGGAGTTCCGTCGGGTTGCGCGCGATTCGTCCGTCCGCGTAGAGGAACCGGAAGAACATTCGGATCGCCGCAAGGTGGCGGCAGACGCTGGAGGTGGCGAGGCCGCGGTCCGCGCGGAGCGACCGGAGGTGGGCGGCCAGGTCGGCCGGCTCCGCCGCTCCCGGCGAGGGAACCCCTCGGGCGGAGAGATCAAGCGAAAGGTCTTCGAGGTCGTCGCCATAGGCGGCGAGGGTGTTGGGCGCGAGGCCGCACTCGATGCGGATGAAGGCAAGAAAGTCGCGAATCGCGCCGGACCAGCCGAGTTGCTGCATCAGGAGGCTCCGGGGTATCGTATCGAACGCCGGACCCTGCCGGCTGGAATGCACGGCGCGCCGGAGAGGGGGGAAAGCGCCTTCCAAGCCGGCCCGCGGTTGTCGCCCGCAGTGGGGGACGATACGCTTGAGACTGGGATCGGGCGGGGCCGAGGGTGAGCCGCCGCCGTGTGGCGCCTTCCAGGCGCCGAATTGAGGTCTTGGATGCAACAATCGCTTGGGCACGGCCGGCCATCGGCCACGTTTCCGCTCGTCCTGCTGCTGGCGGCGTCACTCGCCGTTTCTTCCGCGGGCTGTTCTCCGGAGAAGCCCCCGCCGGAGATGGTCAAGCCGGAACTCACGCCGAACCCGATGCCACGGTTCCTGCGTGGAACCGTCACCTACGAAGCCACGCTGATCGGCTACGGCCGCACGCTGGTGCAGGGCTACGGCATCGTCGTGGGGCTGGAGGGCACCGGGTCGAACGACACGCCGCTGCCCGTGCGCGCCTATCTGGAGCGCGAAGGGGCCAAACTCCTTCCCGATCCGGAAATCTCCGAGGGACCGCGCCTTTCTATGCGAAGCCTTCTTGATGACCGCAACACCGCCGCCGTCCTCGTGCAGGCGGCGCTGCCTCCGGGCGCGGTGAAGGGAACACGGTTTGACGTGGTCGTCTCCGCCGTTCCCGGGTCGAGCACGCGCAGTCTCGAAGGCGGGAGGTTGTGGACGGCGAATCTGACTTCCGGCTTCATGGGAGGCGTGCAGGGCGCCCGTCCGGTGGCGCAGGCGAACGGCGACCTCTTCATCAACCCCTTTGCCGTTGAGGACGCGGACGCCCTCGGCGAATCAGTGGACTGGAACCTCCCTCCCGAAGACTGGGCCGAGAGCAGCGCCGAGTCGGGTGCGGCGGTCGTCGATCGGCGCGTGGCGCGCATCCTCAACGGAGGCGTGGTGACCTCGGACTTGCCCCTGATGCTCCAGTTGCGCACCCCCAACCACAGCCGGGCGCGGGCGATCATCGACGCGATCAACGGGCGCTTCCCGCAGGAGCCGGGGCAGGCGCGTCCGACGGCCGAACCGGTGCCGGGGCGCTCCGACGAGCAGATCGCCCTCACCGTTCCGCCCAGCCGCCGCGAGGAAACGGACGTCTTCGTTGAGACGCTCATGCACACGCAGATCTTCCAGGGCGGCATCGAACTGCGCGCCGATCAACTTGCGCGCTGGGTCGTTGAGAATCCGATCGATGCGCGGGCGGTGACTTGGTGCTGGGTGGCGCTGGGTGAACTCGCGATCAACGGCTTCTCACACCTCTATACGCACGCCGACGTCATTCCGCGGCTGGCGGCGCTGAACGCGGGCGCCCGGCTGGGCGATCCGCGCGTCATCCCGCATCTCGTGGAACTGGCGAAGGATCCCGATCACAGCCTGCGCCTCGACGCCATGCGGCGCCTCGCCGAGATGCCTCCCGCGCCGGCGATCAGCATGGCCCTGCGCGAATTGCTCGATGACGAACAGTTCGACGTGCGCGTGGCGGCGTTCAACGGCCTGCTCGCGCAGCGCGACCCCATCGTCCGCCGCGTCACGCTCGACCCGCGCCAGGAGTTCGACGTCTACTCCGTTCCCTCCGACAAGCCCATGGTCTACGCCACGCTCCAGAAGCAGCCGCGCATCGTCGTCTTCGGATCGGGAGCCGGGCTGACGGACCGCCTGCTCGTTCGGGCGCTGGACGATCGGCTGCAACTGGTGCGTCACTCTCCCGAGGAGCCGCTCCGCGCGCGGTATCGCGCGAAGGGCTCGATGGAGGGCGTGGAGTATGAGCCTCCTTCTGATCTGCTTGCTTTCATTTCATTCCTCGGCGCCAGGCCGTCGCAGTACAGCCTGGACCCTTCTCTCGGGCTGACGTACAGCGAGACGGTGCGCGTCCTCTACGCAGCCCACACGCAGCGGGCGCTCAACACGGTCTTTGCCCCCGAACGCAGCACGCTCATCGACGACGTGGTGAGCAGCATCCGCGCCGCCACGCCGGAGGAGCGCCCGGAGACCAACCGCGACCCGGCGCTGCGGGAAGCGCCGGCGGAGGCGCCGGTCGGGGAATCCATCCTGCGGGATCGATGAACGTTCTTCGCGATGCGTCCGGGCCTTCTGATCGAATCGCGGCGGCGCGCGAGGCGCTGGATCTCTGCGATCGGCTCGGCTTTGCGATCAGCGGAATCGCGCCGGCCGAACCCATCGCGCACGGCCGCGATCTGGCGGACTGGCTGGCGGCGGGCCGTCACGGCGAGATGGCCTGGCTGGCCGAACATCTTGAGCAGCGCCTCGACCCGCGCCGTCGCCTGCCGGGAGCGGCGTCGATCATCTGCGTCGCCGACCGCTACCCGGGTCCGGGCGGGGCCGACGAGCCGCTGCCGCCTCGCCACGGGCGCATCGCGAGATACGCGCGCGGCGAGGACTACCACCACGTCATGAAGCGCCGCCTGCACGATCTGTGCGATGAACTCCGCCGGCGCCACTGCGGCTACGAATACGTGGCCTGCGTGGACACCGCTCCGGTGGCGGAGCGCGAGCACGCGCTTCTGGCGGGGCTGGGCTACATCGGCAAGAACACGATGCTCATCGAGCCGGGAGTGGGCAGTTTCCTGCTCCTGGGCGAGGTGCTCACGACGCTGCCCCTCGAGCCCAGCGGAGGCCGCCAGATCGATCACTGCGGCGAATGCACGCGCTGCCTCGACGCCTGCCCGACGCGGGCGCTCACTCCCTGGCGCCTCGACGCGAATCGCTGCATCAGTTACCACACGATCGAATTGCGAAAGGAGATCGCCGGGGAGTTTCACGAAGCGATCGGCGACTGGCTCTTCGGGTGCGACATCTGCCAGGAGGTCTGTCCGCACAACGGCCCGACGCCGCGCACGCTGGGGGCGCCGGTCCATCCCGCCTACCAGGTCGGCCGGGCGTCATTTGATCTGCTCGAAGTGCTCGGCTGGGGCGAAGAGGATCGACGCACGGCTCTTTCCAGGTCCGCCATGAAGCGGGCCAAACTCTGGATGATGAAGCGCAACGCGATTATCGTTGCCGGCAACTGGCTGGCGGCGCATGACGATCCGGCCCTGTTCGACCGCATCGAGTCCCTTGCCGGCGACGAGCGCGAGCACGAAACCGTGCGGGCGACGGCGGCTCGGATCACCGCGCGTCTCAGACGCATGAAAGGACGCAACGGCCATGCAGCGAGGGATTGATCGAGCGATGCTCCTGGGTGCAGTGGGAGCGATGGCCCTGGTCCTGGCGTCGTGCGAGACCGGGTGCGGACGGCGCGCTGCGCCGTCGCCTCCCTCCGCCGAGGCGGCTTCGCTCGGCTCTGCGCCGATGCTTCTCGCCGATGGCGAGATTTACCTGGGCGGCCAGCCCTCCCGGGAGGACTTTTCCGAGGCGGCCCGTGACGGACGCCTCCGCGTCGTCCTCAACTACCGGCGCGCGGAGGAGCCGGCCGGCTTCGATGAGGCGGCGCTGCTGGATGATCTCGGTCTGGAGTATCACCATCTCCCCTACAACGGTGCGGCGGAACTCACCGACGAGGTTTTTGAGGCGACGTTCCGGATCATCGAGTCGGCTCCGCGCCCGCTGCTGATCCACTGCGCTTCGGGCAATCGGGTCGGGGCGGTGTGGCTGGCGTGGCGGCAACTGCGCGACGGCTATACGGAGGAGGAGGCGCTCGCCGAGGCTCGCCTCGCCGGTCTGCGGAGCGAGGCGTACATTGACGTGGCGCGCGAGTACGTCCGCCGCGGCCGAATGGTCGAGGCCGACCGCTGAGCGAGCGATCCGAGTGGTCGGGCGATGACCCGTACTTTCCAGCGGGGCGGGTCGCGCCTATGTTGCGGGCCTGAATCGCCGGCCGGGGGGCCCCGCCGCGCTTTATCGAGGAGCACTCACGCCGTGGCAGAAGAACGCACTGTACCGGGCATGAAAGCCGCGCTGACCATCGCCGGAAGCGACAGCAGCGGCGGCGCGGGCATCCAGGCGGACGTCAAGACGTGGGCGGCCATGGGAGTGTTCGGGTGCACGGTCATCACCGCCATCACCGCCCAAAACACGCGCGGCGTCATGAAGATCGAGCACCTCTCGCCCGAACTCGTCGAGGCGCAGATCGAAGCGGTGGCGGGGGACATCCGCTGCCACGCCGTCAAGACGGGGATGATCGGCTCGGTCACACTGGCCGACACGATCGCCTCGGCCGTCAAGAGGCATCAGTTGCGTCCGCTCGTCGTTGATCCGGTGATGGTGAGCAAGTCGGGTGCGAAACTGGTGGACGAAGCGGTCGCCCGCGCCGTGGCCGAACGCCTCTTCAAGTATGCCGCGATCGTCACGCCCAACCGCGTCGAGGCGGCGCGGCTCCTCGGTGGGCAGACGTGCAGCACTATTGCCGAGGGCATGGCCGCCGCCAAGCAGATCGCCCGGAAGTACGGCTGCCACGCCGTCGTCGTTACCGGGTTTGAGCGCCCCGGTCCGCAGGTGGACAGTCCGCCCGAAGCGGTGGACGTCTTCTGGACCGGCGAGGAGACGGTCGAACTCACTTCCGAGAAGCGGCAGAGCACTAACACGCATGGCGCGGGCTGCACCTTCAGCGCTGCAATCGTCGGCGGTCTGGCGCTCGGCAAGCCGCTCGCCGACGCCGTCGAGCAGGCCAAGAGCCTCGTGAGCGAAGCAATTCGCCAGAACATCAACATTGGCCAGGGCAACGGACCGGTCAATCATCTCGCGTGGCTGAACGTCAAGAAGAAGTAGATCGAAGCGGTCGCCGGGGTGGGCTGGCGGCGTTGTGGCGGCTCGTCTGGGGCGCCTGGACCTTGGCGCTGGGCATCGCGGCGCTGAGCCGCTTCGCGGCCGCACTGGCCTGGCCGATCGACCTGGTCGCGAGCGTCAGTTACTTCGCCGCGATTCCGGCCGCTCTCACCGCCCTCGCTGCGCTCTGGCGCAAGCGGTTCGTGTTTGCGGTGGTGCTGGCAGCCGCTGGGTTGATTGCCGGCTGGCCGGTGCGCTCGCTGCTGTTCCCCGCGGCCGCGCGCGACGCCGTCGCCCCGGATCGACACGAGGTTCGCCTCCTCGTCGTCAACGTTCATGGCTCGAAGTCGGCGCTGGACGGGCTGATCGCCCTGCTCGGCCGGGTCCGTCCGGACGCGGCGGTGGTGATCGAGGTCTCGCCTGGATTGGAAGGCTACCTGACGGAGCACGCGGTGGTGCGCGAGGCGCTGCCCTTCGCGATCGGGCCGGAGCGCGGCATGCTGTGGCGTGACATTCTGCTCAGCCGCGACTCGCTCCACCGCCTGCGCTTCGACGGGGACTTTGAGCGCTACAAGTTCGTCTACGCCTACCGCCGTTCGTGTTTCGTCGACAAACCCGAGGGGCGGTTCCTCCTCTCGGCCGCGCACCCGCCCAGCCCGCGCGACGCCGACTCGTGGGCGCGCGGCAACGAACTGACGAGCCTGCTGGCGGAGGTGTCGCGTCAGTTCCTCCTGCCCGCCGGCGCACCGGTCGTGATCGGCGGCGATTTCAATGCGACCCCCTCAGGCCATCGTCATCGGATCATGCTCGACGCCAGCGGCCTGCGGCCGGTTGACGCGATCGGCGGCGTGAGCGGAACCTGGCCGAGCCATTGGCCCGGACCGCTGCGGCTCACCATTGACCGCGTGTGGGGCGGACCGGAAGTTGAGTTCATCAGTCGAGAAGTGCTGGAAGACATCGGCTCCGATCACCGGCCGATTCTCGTGACGCTTTCGCTGCCGCGCGCCGATGGTCGATAGAGACTCCAGCGATGCGCATCCTTCACGTTCTCACCTCGATTGATCCGAGCACGGGCGGCCCGGCGAACGTCCTGCTGCGACTCGCGCGCGTGCAGGCGGCGCGGCGCGGGCACGCGGTGCGCGTGATCACCGCGGACGATCCGGCGACGATCGGCGCGGTGACGGAGCAACTGTGCAGCGCCGGAGTCGCGCATGGCGCCTGCGGGCCGATGCGTGGGCCTCTGGGAAAGGGTCCGACTACCCGGCGGGAGATCGAGGTGGCGCTGCGGGCCGGGATTGACGTGGTACACGTTCACGGCGTGTGGCAGCACACACCGCATGCCGGCGCCGCCGCGGCGCGTGCGGCCGGCGTGCCGTACATCATGCGACCCTGCGGCATGCTCGACCCCTGGTCGCTTCGGCAGGGCTGGCTCAAGAAGCGCCTCTTCCTCGCGCTCGTGGCGCGGCGGCACCTCAACGGCGCCTCCGCCCTGCATTACACCACCGACACCGAGCGGCGGCTCGTCGAGCCGCTCGGCCTGCGCCCGCGCGCCCTGGTCATTCCCAACGGGCTGGACTGGGAGGAATTCGAGACGCTGCCGCCGCGAGGCGCGTTCCGGGCGGCGCACGGCATCGGGGAGCGGACACTGATCCTCTTCCTCAGCCGCGTGCATCACAAGAAGGGGCTTGACCTGCTGCTTCCCGCGTTTGCGCGACTGCCGGAGGGGGGCGCCTTGCTCGCCGTCGTCGGCCCGGGCGAGGCGGGCTACGTCGAGGAGTTGCGCGCCCAGGCCGCTTCGCTCGGCATCGGGCAGCGCGTGATCTTCCCCGGCATGATCTCCGGCCCGGCGCGGCTTGAAGCGCTGCGCGACGCCGATCTCTTCTGCCTGCCGAGTTACCAGGAGAACTTCGGTGTGTCGGTGATCGAAGCCCTCGGCGTCGGGACGCCGGTGCTTATCTCCGACCAGGTCAACATCTGCAACGAGGTCGCGGCGGCGGGGGTGGGAGATGTCGTCCCCTGCCGCGTCGAGCCGCTCGCGCGGCGGATGAGCGAGATGCTCGAGAATCGGGCTCGCCTCGCGGAAATGGCCGCCCGCGCCCGGCCGTGGGTCGAGCGCACGTTCCGATGGGACGCGATCGCGGCGCAGATCGACGGGATGTACGAACAAGTCGTGCGCTCGCGTCAATGACGGCGCCAAACTTGGCGGCGCGGCGACGAAAGGGGCGCGTGGGACCGTTTCGTGAGGGGCTTCGTTGAAGTCCGAGGCGTCGTGGTCCGGGTGCTGCTCTGTTGGCAGCCGAGTCCAAGCCCGCCAGTCGTCCAACCCCGTCGCGACGAGAATGCCCCGGGCGACTCAAGGCTGCACGCCGCTCGAAGCGTCGGGCGTCAGTCGGCCGCGCAGCCACGATCTCGCAAAGGTCCAATCCGCCTCGACGGAGCGCTTGGAGACGCCCAGCGCCTGCGCGACCTCATCCATGTTCATTCCGCCGAAGAAGCGCATCTCCACGACGCGCGCGGCGCGCGCATCCTCGGCCGCGAGGAGCCGGAGGAGGTCGTCGATCATGATGACGTCGATCGCGTTGCGCCGATCGCCGACAATCGCATCGACGAGCGTGAGCCGTCCGCGTCCTCCGCCGCGCTTGAGCCGGTTGCGTTTGCGCGCGTGGTCGCACAGGACGCGGCGCATCACGCCCGCAGCCGCGGCGCGAAACTCCGCCTCGTTCGTCCACGCCTGTCCGCCCGCCCGGTCGATGCGCAGGTACGCCTCGTTCACGAGATCGATCGACTGGAGCGTGTGGCCGCGGCGCCACTCCGCGCGCAGCAGCGCCGCGGCGATCGATCGCAGTTCCGCATACAGGTCATTGAAGAGAGAATCGGCGCCGCGTCCACGGCCCTCCGCGAACCGCCGCCGCTCCTCGTCACCGAGTTGGAACGAGTGGTCCATAGGGAGTCTTTTCCTTCGGCCGCGTCAAGTTCGGCCCCGCAACCGCCGCTCCTTCCGCCATCCCGCCCCCGCTCCGGGCGCAGCACTGTACGCCGCCTTCGCGGGTCGGCCGCCATCTGAGACGCACGGGTGACCCGTCCGGGCAGCGCTGCCCCGCGTCCTTCGCATGCGACATGCCCTGCCCGGGGGAGTAACAGTTGAAAAGTGGATGCGGACTGAATCGCCCGAGAGCGCCTTTTGTTCAGGCAGATACCCGAGGGGCTGGCCGCAAAAACAGGAAGGAACCCCCATGCCCGCCGAGGCGAAAAAGTCGGGTCCTGTGCCGAGAGAGGAAGACGTGCCGATGATCCGCCGCTCACCAGATCCGCTGCCCCGACCCCACGAGACCACCCCGCGCCCGACGGCCGACGGCATCCGGGTGGGGCTGCCCCCCTTGACAAACTCCGCACAGGCCGTGAGAATCCCCCGTCCCGGCATGGCGGCCCAGCGGCCACCTCAAGAGCCATTCATGAAAAGTGGCGCACGGAAAACCCGCCGGCGCACCGCGCCGTTCGCCTTCACCCTCATTGAACTGCTGGTGGTCATTTCCATCATCGCGCTGTTGATCGGGCTGCTCGTCCCGGCGCTGCGGCGCATGAGAAACCAGGCGCGAGTCGCCGCGTGCCAGGTCCAGTTGCGGCAGTGCGGACTTGCGATGACCGCCTACGCCGGCGACAACCGCCAGCGCTGGCCGATGGTCCCCGTCGCCTCCAACCGCGATCGTCTGGAGGGGCAGGCGGACTATGGCGGCTTTGCCGGCTTCTTCAATCTCTGGAATCGCGAGTGCCCGCAGGGCCGCTACGCCAACGGCTCCACGACGCCGCTGCTCGCCCGCTATCTCAGCGACGGCGGCGCGCTCTACTGCCCTTCGGACAAAATCGACAACAGCGACGCCCAGCACCGCAGCCCCCCCAACATCATCCCCGAGCAGAACCGCATCCTCAGCACGGACGAAAACGTCAGCGAGGGAGGCGTGGAAGGCGTCAGTTTCAATCACATCAGTTACCTCTACGTAACCGGGTTGCGCACCGACTCCGATGGCGCCTCGCAGGTCTTCCTCCTCGCCGACGAAACGAACCGCCTCGACTATCGCATGGCGTTCTTCGCCATCAACGGCGTCGGGTTCCAGCCGGGGGACAATCACGCCTTCCTCGGCGGCAACTTCTTCTTCGTCGATGGCCACGCCACGTTCCACACCAGCAAGGAAGCCCTCGAGATGTACAAGCCCATCGAACGCTGGAATCCCGGGGGATCGGCCAAGACGTACTCGGTGGACTGAGTTCAAGCGCGGGCCCGCCGGGAAAGGCCCCCCTTCACCAGCGGTCGCGAAACGGGCCGGAACTTCAGGATCAGGACGGGGCGGCACACCATCGCGGCGTGCGGCATCTGAGCGATCAGGCGCCGACGACTTGCACGGGTTCCCGCTCCGCGCTTGTGCGAACGACGCATGGTGGGGCGGCAGGTCCGCGCAGGGCCGCGGAGTCTCCGAAAGTCCTCGCATGCCCGGCCAGCACCGGCCGCCGAGCGGACCTGTGTTTTGCTCCGTCGTGAGCGAGTCTCATCTGATTACCCCCTGATAGACCCGTTCGAGATCGCGCAGGTAATTGAGCCAATTCCACTGTGAGGCGAATCGATCTGCCGCAGCGCGCGCCATGGCTTCGAGCCGAGTTCGGTTGTCGAGCACGTCCGAGACGGCTCGAACGATCGCTTCGGCCCTGCCCGCCTCGATGAGCACGCCGGTCTGTCCGTCCTCGATCAGTTCGGGATTGGATTGCACGCGCGTCGTGACCACCGGCACTCCCGCGGCCAGGCTCTCGGCGATTGAGAACTGCGGATCGATGGAGAGCCGTCGGAAGGGCAGCACGACGAGAAGCGCCTCGTTCATGAGTCGAGCCAGGCTCATGCCCGCTTCGTAGGGGAAACGGTAGACGTGCACGTTGGGATGGCGCATGGCGACATCGTCGATGCCGGGCGCCTCGTTCCAGACGGGGCGAATCGCGAAGTCGAAAGAGATATCGGGGAAGCGGGGGGCGAGCGTCTCGAACGCCCGAAGACACACGTCCCCGCCGTTCATCTCGTTGGCGTCGCGCCAGAAGAGGACGCGATGGCGCGGCCCGGCGTCGCCGGCGCCCGATTCGGTGCGCAGGTCGCGGATGACGCCGTGGCGCACGCGCTGGACGGCGATGCCGAGGCCCTCGTACTGGCGTGCGGCGTATTCGGTGGCGGAGATGGCCGCATCGAGGCGGCGAAGAAGCCAGCGTCCCGCGCGGCCGCCGTGGCGCCTCACGTCGCCGTTGAGGACCGTGGCGACGACCGGCGCCCCCAAAGCCGTCGAGCCCAGGAATCCGCCGAGTTGAGCCGTGCGCACGAAGCCGAAGACGTGCAGCACGTCGAGATGGTGCGCGCGAACGATGTGGCGGATCTGGCCCGCCTGGCGGATCAGCGCCAGTGGCCGCACGCCGTCCGTCGATTTCGCGCCGCGCATCTTCTCGGGTCGAAGGCGCGCATCAGTGACGAAGTGTGTGCGGACGTCCGCAGGCACCATCGCCGGGAAGGTGTGTGCAGAACCGAACTGGTTGGTAATGAGGTGAACCTCGTGACCGGCCTCGTGGAGGAGGCGGGCCGACTGGGCCGGCACCTGGATGTGTCCGGAGACGTTGTGCTCGTGGCCGATTTCGCTCGCGAGCATCGAGGCGTAGACGCCGATCCTCATGCCGCGGCCTTCTTGCGAAACAGAACATACGAGCGGCTGCACCATCGCGGCAGGAGGCGCGAGAGCAGGCGATCCAGCCCCGAGACGAACGGCAGGCAGAAGACCGGCGCCCGGTAATACGCCTGCATGCTCAGCAGGAAGGCGCCGCGGCAGGCGATGACTTCGCCCCCGGCGGCGCGGCCGCACTCCATGACCTGGGCCGGCTCAAGGCGGGTCGTCTCGCGGCGGTTGTTGCCCCAGCGCGGACGGTGGGCGTTGACGAACTCCGCCAGGACGTACCCCCCCGGCTTGGCCAGCCGGTGCATCTCGGTGATGACGCGCAGGGCATACTGCGGCGACTCGGTCTGGTTAAGCAGGCGGACGGCGTAGACAAAGTCGAAGGAACCATCGGGAATGGGCACGCTCGCCGCCTCGCCGACGATCATCTCAAACTCGCCATCTCCGCCGATCTTCTCCCGCAACTGCTCAAGCATGTGAGGAGAAGCGTCAAGTCCGCCCACCTGGTAGCCGGCTCGCCGGGCTTCGAGCAGCAGCCGCCCCGTGCCGCAGCCGATCTCAATGATCCGGGCGGAGCGATCCACCCGGCCGAGAGCCTCGCGGAGGATGTCCCACTCGAAGGCGTGCAGGCGGCTGCCGACCGGCCCGGTGAAGCGCTTGTCGTCGTATGCCGCGGCCTGGACCTGCGAGTAGGCGGTCGATGCGGCGGAGGCGTGGCCCTCGGGCGTCGGAGGCGGTGCTGGCACGAATGAACCGTCCTTTCGGGATTGCTCGCAGCGTCGCGGGCACGGTTTTCCCGACGCCGGCCCAAGTTCTCATCCGGGAAGTCTATGGCTGGCTCAGCGTGCGCGGTTCCAGGCGGGGCTTGTGTCGGTTCGACCTCTCGCGGACGCTGGCGCGTCTGCGGGCGCGGTCGTCGCTGCCCGCGGTGCCGGCGTGGGCCTACGGCGTTTCATCGGCATTTTTCGATTGCACAACCCGCACAGGGACGCCATAATCCGGGAGAGATCGTTGAGGCTGTAGCCAGCGGAGCCGCCGGCAAACCTCTCGATGCCAGGCGCCGGGGGAGGTTCTGAGATGAAGCGTCAGCTGCCTTCCATGATCGTGCTCCTCGTGCTCGCGCTGGTGACCGCCTCGGCCCGGTCATCTGATACGCTCAATCCGAAGACCTACTCCTCGCCGGACGGCACGTGGACGCTGCGTGTGGAACCCCACACCATGAAGGGAGACCGCGGCGCTTGGTACGTGGCCAGCCAGAGGGGCATCCGCGTCTGGTCACGCAACATCGATTTCGCCCTCTGGGATGCGCGGATTACCAACGCTGGCATCGTGGCGGGCTATGCCTACGAGCACGGCCTCGACGGTCGCGGCTTCGGCAAGCCCGACTCGGGCCACAGTTTCCTCTACGTCGTCATCATTGACGACATTGGCCGAGTGCGGCTGAAAGACGAGCGGCCGAGGCACCATCCCAACTTCCACAGCAACCCGCCGAGCCCGTACGAGCCGACGGTGAGCGGCCTGAGCGTCCATCCCGAGGCGGACCTCTTCATCCTGCGCATTCCGCCGGAGTTCAACAAGGAGGACTCCACCTGGTGGCGATATCGACTGAGCACGGGTGAGTCGCTCGATGAGATTGTGCCGGACCAGCCTCGAAGCGAGGAGGAATACGCCTTCCACCGGATGATTGCGGCTGAACCCATTCGCAGCGCGCCGCTGCTGTGCATCCAGTGGTTCACGTGGGTGAATGTCGGCCGACAATCCCGCGAAGGCATGTGCACTCAGGTCGTTACGCTCGACGGACGAGAGGTCTGGCGGCTTGACCTGCCCGATGAATACGTCGAGTTCGACGACAGTTTCAGTTGGCACTTTGACCTCGTGAGGGCGGGTATCCGGCAAGTGGAGGTGTCCGACCGCGCGTTTTCTGTGCGATCGTACAGTCTTGACGAGAAGATTGACTACGCCATCAGAGGCGATGCGGAATCGGGATGGACGGTTGAAGAGGCCGGCCGCGCGCCTGACCGGCTTCCGACGCGCGAGCATCTTGAGAAACTCCCCGATCCCGATCCGGCCGTGCTTCAGGAGATCGGCACGATCGCGCTGCCCCTGCCCGCGAATGATGGGAACCTCCCGGGAGAGAGATCATGGGATCGCCTCAGCGAACTGGCGATCGACTCCGGCGGCCGCATCTACGCGGCCGACACGCTGCGCGACCGCGTTCTCGTGTATGATCGGAGCGGCGTTCTCATCGACATGCTGTTCGCCGAAGCGGACGACTTCAGCAAAGAGAATGCCGCGAGCCGACTCACCATCGCGGGTGCGAACGAAGTCTACGTCGAGCGGTGGGGTATCGAGTCGCTCGGCGAGCCGCCGGGGTATGTCCGGTTCGACGCCGAAGGTGAGCGTGCCGAGTTGCTTCGCATGGAGTTCGACCGCGTCAGCGAAGAGTGGTATTTCAAGCCCGGTACGCATGAGCGCTGGGTGGTCGGGTATCACCGCATCGCGCTGACTGATGCCGACGGCAGGATCATCCGGACGATTGAAAAGCGACCCAACGGCGATTGGTTGGAAACAACCGGCGCCGCGGCGGTGGCGCCGGATGGATCGCTCGCCGTCATCGCTCTTCCGGATGAGATGTGGCTGCGCGGCCCGGCGACGATCAACGTATTCGGGCCTGACGGTGAACCGCTCGCCACGGTGGAGCGGAAGGGGCCCGGCAGGCCGCATCAGATCGCCTTCAACGGCCGCAGAGTCGTGACGTGTGATGGCCGCGAAGTGCAATTCCACTCTCTCGATGGCAGGCCGCCCGTTTACACCATGTTCCCGCAACTGCCCGACAGACAGGAGTACTGGTATGTGTACTTCAGCCCCGAGGGCGAGGAACTTTGGGCGCGCAACGCCGATGAACGCCTGTTGCGCCGCTTCAGCCTGCCCTGAAGGACCTGGCAGAGGCGCGACGCGCCGCGCGTGCGGCTTCGGCGGCTGGACGGGTCCGGGAGAAAATGAACAGTCCCGCGGGGAAGGCCCGACGGGAGTGTTCGGGGAAGGCGATGGACTGGGCGGCGAGGTTCGGCGCTCGACGGGATCATCGAGGCGCCGGCGCCGTGTGGTCAATGCCCGCCGTTCTGCTGCAGCGCGCGATCGATGGCGTCCTGAAGTTCGGTGGCGCTGACGTTGCGGCCTCGGAGCAGGACGGTCATGCCCTGGCTGATGTACTCTTCCGCCTTCTCGCGGGTCTGGTGTTCGCCGACGGTGTAGACCCAGATCTCGCGCCCGGGCACGAGGTAGTCGGCCAGCAGGTGCGGCCCGGCCTCGAGATCCTCGCTGTAGAGCATCGTGGGAACATGGAGGTGGAGGAGGTCGAAACCCGCGGGCTCGGCGACGATCGTCGCATCGGGCTTGAGTTCGCGGAGCAGCGCGATCCAGGGAATGGCCTGCCATCCGTCCATCTGGGTGAACGCGTCCAGCCCGACGCCCGCGGCGCCGCGGCGCAGCGCCTGCCGGTACTGGTCGAGCATCATGCGAGACTGGGCGGTGAGGGTCGGCGTGAACTTCTCGAGTTCATCGTCGTTCCAGCGGTCCGCGTACTGTCCGCTGCGTCCCCACCAGAAGAGGAGGTCAACGCCGGCGTCGCGAACGCGCGACCACTGCGATTCGGTTTCGATCATGGGGCCGGTCCACTCGGCCATGAACTGGGGCGGGAAGTTGTTCTGGCGGTGCTCGTCGTACATGCCGGCCGCGCCCCAGACCATGACGCGCTGGAAGCCCGCGGCGGGGGCGTAGTCAAGGAGGTAGTCAACGTCCGCTTCCCAGCCGTTGAGGTCGGCGCGGGTGCCGCGGAAACCGCGGCGGTTGTCGCTGTTGATGTTGAGGGTGTCGCTCACGGCCATTCCCCACACCGGCTGGAGGTTCTGCTGGTAGCGCACGCTGCCGTGTCGGGAGAAGTACGCCTTGTAGGGTTCGAGGGTGTGAATCCAGTCCTCGCGGTCCGTGTAGCGGATCGCGACGACGTATTCGCGCGACTCCTGCGGCGCCAGTTCGCCGTCGAGGTAGAACTTGGCGTTCCACGTTGTCCCGTACCGTCCCGTGCCGCGCCCGAGGTAGGTGCGGATCTGATGCCGGTACTGGTACATGGGATAGAGCAGCGAGAGGCCGACGGCCACGCGGTCGTTCCGCGCGACGATGACGGGGGAGTAGAGGCTCTGGGGGTAGGGGGCGGTCGCGGACCACGCGCTGCCGCCCGTCGCGTCCAGCGTCGTCCACTCGCAGCCGACGCGGTGATCGAGGAACTCGATGACGTCGCCGAGGTCGTGGCCGCCGATCTGGAGCGTCGGCATCGCCTGGGATCCGCCCGTCGGGTTGTGGATCGTGTAGGTGAGGTCCACGCCGGAGTGCGCCGGCGTCATCGACCACTGCACGTCGCAGGCGGATTCGGTGTACATACTCTGGCCGGTGGCGACGCGCAGGACGCCGTCCATGTCGCTTCGCACGCTGAAGGAGTCCGGTGCTTCCTCCACCGTAACGGGGTAGGGAGCGGCCGGAGCGAACTCGCGCACCCATACGGCGCCGCTGCCCGCACCGGCTCCCTCGCGCATGCGGCTGGCAATGCGGCGGCGGATGGTGCGCGGGCCGTGGCCCTGCGTCGGGCTTTCGGGCTGGCCGCGGCGGATTATCCGCCCCCCGTCAGCAGTATCTGGCTTCTGTTCCTGTCCAAGCACACCCGGCGGCGCGGCGAGGCACAGGGTTGCGGCAAGGAGACCGGGTACGGTATGAAGCGGGCGCATTGAGTGTTCTCCTCCTGAACAGGTTCGCTCGTCGAGGAGCGGTAGGCGAGTCCTGCGTCAAGGATTCAATGCAGAATGAAACTGGGCAATCTGGTCGAGATAGAGAGAGCGGCAAACGTGCGGCGTGTAACGGTTGGCCGGTTTTCGGGCCCGTCGATAACCCGCCGAGCCGATAGCCGCTTCGGGCCGCACTTCGATTCGCGAGGTGTTGATCCGCGTCCGGTAAGCGCGACAATGAGTGGTTCCCCGCAGCGCACCAGCCCGCCCTCATGAACACCGTGCTCATCGCCATCTCGACGATCCTGATGCTCGTGCTGCTGTGGCGCGTCGTGGCCGACTACTACCGGGGAGCGCACCCGCTGTTTTCGCATCGCAACCTCCTCCTGATCAGCCTGGCGTTCTTTCAGTGCCTCTCGGCGGTTACAAACCTGCGTTACGGGATGCGGTGGCAGGGGGTGGCGATTTCGCAGGCGAGCATGGTCCGCTTCGCGGTCGGGCTGGTGCTCTTTTCCGTCCTCTTCCTGCTGATCTACCGGTGGCGGAGACCGATCGACTGGCTGGCGGGGCGCCTGCCCACGCGCTCTCCCTCGAGAACGATGCTGCCGATCCTCTTCGTCCTCGGCGTGGCGCTGGCCTTCGGGCTCGAAAGCCGCTTTGCGATCATTCCCCTCCCCGAGCCGCTGCGGACGCTGGCGCTGCCGGTGGGGCGCGGGTTGTGCTGTTTCTCGATCATCCTCCTGCTGTGGGTCTGGAATGAGCACCGCCTCAACGCGCTGGCGTGGCTGGTTTGCCCGGCACTGATCCTCATCGTGCTGCTGTCGCTGCTGCGCGGCGAGTTCGGCCGGCGCGCGGTTCTCTCGGGCGTGCTCGCCGTCGCCTGGGGGATGTACTACTTCCGCTGGCAGTTCAGGACCGCGATCATGAATACCCCCAAGTACGCGGTCTGGGGGCTGGCGATCGTGCTGCTCATCGGGGGGGTGACGGCGATCCGCTCGCGCAAGGCGGAGACGTACTCGCTGCGCTACCGCATCTTTGCGGTCATCGACGCCATCGGTCTCGAAGAAGCGCGCAACCTGTTCTACTCCGACACCTTCGCCTCATCGCTCTATGCCATTGAGCGGTACACGACGGACCTGAGGCCGCAACCGTTCCACACCACGCTCTATACTCTGGCGCATCCGATTCCGCGCGCGCTCTGGCCTGACAAGCCCGTTTCGCTGGCGGAGATTCTCAACGACGTGGTGATGGTGAAGGAACTGAAGCGATTCAACTGGGGCCCGGGTCTGATGGGCCACGCGTGGCACGAGGGCGGCCTGCTCTTTGTCGGCTACTTTGCGCTGGTGTTCGGCCTGCTCTACGGGGCGGTGGACCGGCGCCTCGTGCAGCAGACGGGCAACCCCTACTTCGTTGCCGTGACCGGAGCCGCGCTCGGGCAGGTGATCGCGATGGCGCGGGGCGACATCGGGTTTTTCATGGTGAACTGGATTTACGGGGTGGGGGGGCCGATGCTCCTGGTCTACTTCGCGGGGCTTTTTTCGCAGGACCGCGCCGACCTCGCCGCTGACGCCGAGGCCTGGGAAGAATACGAGGCGTGGGAGCAGGCGCAGCGGGACTGGGAGGCGCGGCTCCAGCCGGCCTGAAGCGTGGAATAATCTGGCATGTCGCAGATCAAGGACCCGATCATTCTCGTGGGAAACGTCCGCTCCGGGACGACGATGACCTCTCTGGTCTTCGGCCAGTTTGACGACATCGTCATCTGGGACGAGCCCCGCACCGTGTGGACCATGGGCAACGCGGAGATCGGGCACGACCGCTTCACCGAGGATCTCGCCTCGCCCAGGGTGATCGAACGCATTCGCAAGGCGCTGCTCAAGCACCAGCAGCGGCACGGCAACCGGCGCGTGATGGAGAAGACGCCGAGCAACTGCCTGCGCGTGCCCTTCATCACCAGGGTGTTTCCCGAGGCGCGCTTCCTGCACGTGGTGCGCGACGGGCGCGACAACGTCAGTTCGTGCCTGCGCTGGTGGACGATGCCCATCAACCGCCGGCGCATGCTCCGCCGCCTGCGCGAGACGCCGGTCCTCGAGTGGCCGATGTTCCTCCCTCGCTTCCTTCACGACCGGCTCGGGCACACGCTCGGTCTCGTCAAGACCGTGCAGAGTTGGGGGGTCGTCTATCCCGGCATGTATGAGGATCTCAAGCGCCTGCGGCTCGAGGAAGTCGTCGCCACCCAGTGGGTCCAGTGCGTGGAGACGGCCCAGGCGGACTTCAAGCACGTCGATCCGGACCTCTGGATCGAGTACCGCTACGAGGACTTCGTCGCCTCGCCCGAAGAGCACGTGGAGCGTTTCGCGGCGCACACCGGTCTTCACGTCACGCCGCGCGTCATCGAGTACATCCGCAGCACGATTCATCACGAGGGCATGCAGGTGTGGCGCAAGCGCCTGACGGCCGAGCAGGTGGCGCTCATCACGCCGATTCTCCGCCCGACGATGGAGCGCCTGGGATATCGCCTCGATGAGCCGGCGGCCCCCGTCGCCGCCCGCGCGTAGGGCAGGCAGAAGCAAAGGTGGGAGCCGTGGATGCACCCTCCAACTCATCGCCTTCGGAGTCATCCGGAGGTCGGGGCGGCACAAGCCGGCAACTGCTGCGCAACAGCCTTTCCTCGTACGGCCGGCTGCTGGGCACGTTTGCGATCGGGCTGATCGTCACGCCGTACCTCGGCCGCGAAGAACACATGGGACTGGCGGGTTTCGGCCTGTTCGCGCTGCTCATGTCCAGCGTCGGGATCATCAACATCCTCCAGTCCACCGTCCGTTCGGCGCTGGTGCGCGAGTTGAGCCGGGCGTTTCACGGCGGCGAGCCGCGGGAGATTCGCGCCGCCTTCACGGCGGCGCTGGCGAGTTCGGCGCTGCTGGGCGTCGGTCTGGGGGCGGCGATGGTGCTCGGGACGCCGCTGGCAATGCGCATCTTCCGGTTCGGTCCGCACTTCGCCGACCAGATGTGGTGGTCGTGGATCACGCTCAGCGCGTTCACGACCTGGGTGGTCATCACCGTGCCGTTCATCACCCTGCTGGACGCGACGCACCGCATCCCGCAACGCAACTTCGAGATGTTCATCGAGCGGGTAGCGTCGCTCGTCGCGGCCCTGATCGTCTTCTCCCAGCCGTGGGGCCGCGCGAATCCCCTCATCGCGTACATCGCCGGCAATTGCCTGCTCACGGCGGTGATCCGCGGCGTCACGGGGGCGTGGGCCTACTTCACCTGTCCGAGCGTGGGCATCGACCTCACCACCCTCGAACGGGCGCGCATCGGCGAGATCTTCCGCACGGGCAGCCACGTCGGACAGGGGGAGATCGCCAACAACCTCTACGATCGAACGAACCAGTTGCTCATCAACATCTTCCTCGGCGCCACGCTCAACGGCCTCTTCGGCGTGGTGGTGCTGCTCGTCGGCTACACGAAACAGATCGCGATGGGGATTTCGTTCGGCGTCGAGCCGATGGCCGCGAGATTCTCCCAGAACCGCGAGGGGGGGCGGGACCTGATCGGCGGCTTCGTCCTCGCGATGACGCGCATTCAGTCGGGCGTCGTCTTTCCCATCATCGCGGTTCTCATCCTCCTGGGCCAGATACTCATCAACCACTGGCTGGGCGATCGATTCTCGAGTCAGCGCTTCGCCGCGAACCGCGACATCGCGCAGATGCTGATGATCCTGCTCATCGGCAGCCCGTTTTTCGTCATCATGCAGGGGCCGTTGAGAATCATGCTCGGGGCCGGCGACGTACGGGCCTACGCGTCGCGCCTTCTCCAGGCAGGGGTTCTGCAGGCGGTCGTCGCCGCTCTCATCCTCTGGCTGGTGCCCGGACAGGCGAGGGAGTGGTATCGGCCGCACGTCACGGCGGAAGCCCTTCAGTCATGGGGCACGCTTCTCGGACCGGGGCTGCTCATCGCCGAGTTGAAACTGCGCCTGCTGGCGGAGAACGCCGCGATGTACGCCGTCGCGGCGAGCATGAGCGTCATCTACCTGCTCGTGTACGGCCTCTACGTCCCGATGCTTGCCAGTGCGCTCTATGACCTGCGGCTGCGGGACATGTACCTCGGTGCGATCGCTCCCGGCGCCGTGATCGGCCTGCTCGTCGCGTGCTTCCTCGCTCTCTACCGCTGGTGGGTGCAGGACTGGAATCTTTGGCTGGTTGTCCTGGCGCTGGCGCTCGCGGGTCTCATGAGCGCGGTGCTCTTCTGGTTCTTCGTTCTCAGCGGACAGGAACGCCGCCGGTTCGCCGAGGCCCTCCGGCTGCGTCCCCGGCCGGCGTAGAGCCGTCGGCCACCGGCGCCGCGGCCCCGAACGAAGGGCCAGGTGCGGCGGCGCGGACCTTTGACCACCCGAAGGGCCGGTTCTATACTGTCTTTCTGGCCCACCGTGCGGCTCGGCGCCCCGCCGAGGCATTGTTCGGGCTTCTGGTGCAGGAATCAGCGGAGCATCTCCTCATGGCACGTGTCTGCGATCTCAGCGGCGCCCGCACGATCCGCGGCAACCGCATCCGTTACCGCGGCAAGGCCAAGTACCTTGGCGGAATCGGCAAGAAGGTGACCTCGATCACCCGACGGACCTTCAAGCCCAACCTCCAGGACATCACGGCCATAGTTGATGGCCGGCCCCAGCGGCTGCGCATCACCGCGCGCTGCCTCAAGTCGGGGCTTGTCGTCAAGGCCCCGCGGAGGAAGTTCACCTACACCGCGCAGCAGAAGAAGAAGGGCTGACGCACCGCCCTGGCGAGGGTGGCGATTTCGCTGCCAACTGAAGTTGACATCGTTCAAGGGCCGGTCCGGGAGGATCGGCCCTTTCGCGTGGCTCGATCAGCGGGCGGGGCAGAGGGGCTGATCGCGGTGGTAAGGTGGGCAACCCTGGCCCCTTCTGCGGGATGTGCGCACAATTCCCCCATTTTGGTTGACCCAACGCGAGTATGGTGTAGATTTCTAAGGCGGTAGCCGGTGGTGGCCATTCTCCTGACCGGAGTTGCAGACAGGACAGCAGCACTTCGCGCGGTTCGTTGTGACGGCGCGTGATTCGGCACGCTCTCGCTCATCCAAGCGAACGGCCGCAATGCTGCGTTTTGCCGCGTGCTTCGGCGGGAAGGCTCTCCATTCGGCTGGCGCGGTTCCCTCCGTCCTTGCGAAGGTGTGCGCACTCCGGAGGGTCTTCGTGCCGCGACCGCGAACGGTTCCCGGGAGCGGGGATAGAGGGGCGAGTTTCTCGTGTCGCAGACCTATCGGAACAACGACGTGCAGCGGGTGCTCGATGCGACGGACATCGTCCGATTGATCGGCGAGTACGTCAACCTGCGTCCCGCGGGTCGCGAGTTCAAGGGGTTGTGTCCCTTCCACGACGATACCAATCCTTCGATGTCGGTCGTGCCGCACAAGGGGATCTTCCATTGCTTCGCCTGCGGCACCGGGGGGGACGCCCTTCGTTTCATCCGCCTGCACCAGCACGTCGAGTTCCGCGAGGCGCTGCAGTTTCTCGCCGATCGGGCCGGCATCGAACTGACGCCCTGGCAGCCGGCGCGCCGCGGCGGGGATGAAGCCACGGAGCAGGACGTCGAAGCCTACTCGACGGCGCAGATCATCGAAGCGCATCAGCAGGCGCTGGCTTTCTACCGTCTGCTGCTGCACCACGCGAAGCACGGCGCCACGGCGCGCGGACTCTTCGCGGGCCGGGGGATCAGTGAAGCGATGATCGAGCGGTTCGAACTGGGCACGGCTCCGACCGATCCGGAGGTGTGGGACGGCCTGGCCCGCACTCTGGCGCGCAAGGGGCATTCGCTCGACATCTACCGGGCCGTCGGGCTCCTCCTGCCTCGGCGCGACGGCGAGGGGTTTGTGGACCGCTTCCGCAACCGCCTCATCTTTCCGATCCATGACGAACACGGCCGGCCCATCGCCTTCGGCGCGCGCAAGATCGATCCCGACGACGAGCCCAAGTACCTCAACAGCCCTGAGCATCCGCGATTCAAGAAGTCGCGCACGCTCTACGGCCTGCACCTGGCGCGGCCGGCGATTCAGAAGAGCCGGACCGCCGCGATCGTCGAGGGCTACACCGACGTGATCGCCTGCCACCAGCACGGCATTGAGAACGTGGTGGCGACGCTCGGGACGGCCCTTACCGCCGACCACGCGCGCCTTCTCGCGCGAGTCTGCGAGCGCGTGATTCTCGTCTTCGACGGCGATGCGGCCGGGCAGAAGGCGGCGGACCGGGCCGTCGAAGTGTTCTTCGAGTCGCCCATCGACGTGCGCATCGCTGTTCTGCCCGGAGGTCTCGATCCGGCCGAGTTGTTTGATCAGCCGGAGGGGGTCGAGACGTGGCGCACGTGCATGGAACGGGCCGTCGATGCGCTCGACTTCCTCTTCGCCGCGCTTCGCACCCACTTGAGCGGGGGCGGGGGCGTTTCCGCGAGACAGCGGATCATTGAGGCTTTTCTCACCCGGCTCGGGGCGCTGGGATTTCACCACATGACGCCGCTGCGGCGCGACCTGATGCTGGCGCGTCTGAGCGAGATGGTCCAGTTGCCGCGCGAGACGCTGCTGGCGTCGATTCCCCGGCCCCGGACGCGCGCGCCGGAGTCGCCTTCGGAAGCGCCGGTCTCGCCGGAGGACCATCCCCCCGTCGAGCCGCGGCGGATCGAGGCGGAGATGCGCCTTGTGGCATGCCTGCTGCACGAGCCGTCGCTGCTTGACGGAGCGCCGGGCGCGGAGGAACTGCATCTCGGTCCGGAGGTTTTCGCCTGGCCGGCGGCGCGGCGGATCCACGCCGCACTGTGCGCGCAGCGAGACGGTGGCAGTCCGCGCCGCGCCGGCGTGCCCGCCGGCCTCGACGCCTCCCTCGCCGACACCGCCGTTGCCTGGATGATGCGCCTCGCGCGCGAAGTCGGCGAGGCCCCGGAGGCCCTGGTCGAGCACTTTGTGCACCACCTCCGAGCGTTGCACCGGCTGCGCCAGGTCGAGGAGTATCATGCGCAGGCGTCCTCTCGCTGTTCCGGGGAGGACGCGTCGAGCGTGGAGCGCGTGCAGGAGCGGCTGGATCGACTTCGCGCGCTGGGAGGAAGTGCGATTCGGTTCAGGAGGGCGGCGAAATCGACCGCGGCGAACGGGGGGCGAAGTGCGGGCGCCGCGGCGGAGTGACGGGGAGGTTGTGGAGGGGGATTCGAAGGAGAGAGTGATCGTGGTTGACCGAATGCACCCGTCCGTTGCGACGCTGATCGATCTGGGTCGGCGCCGCGGCTGGCTCAGTTACGAGGAACTCAACGACGCCCTCCCGGACGACGTGGTCGCCCTCATGCCCATGAGCGAACTGCTGGCGCGATTCGATCGACTGAACGTGGAGCTCGTCGATGAAGCGGAAGCAAGGCGGCGCGGGGGCGGACGGAGTCCGCGGGCGCTGCTCGACAAGCCGGATCGGGCCACCGGGCGCATCGGATCGGAATCGCGCATCGTGCCTGTGCCGGCCCGGCGTGGAGGCGACGAGACTCGACGCAAGGCGGCGGAGTCATGGCCGCTGCTCACGGCGGAAGGCGAGCCCGCGCTCGAAGACCTCGAGCGCGGCGAGTTCGCCGAGGAGGCCGAGGCCGTCGCCCTCAGCGCCGCGATCGCGGGCGACTCGGGACGGTCCATTGATGATCCTGTCCGCATGTACTTTTCGCAGATGGGCCACATCGAACTGCTCACCCGCGAGGAGGAAGTGCGGCTGGCCAAGAAGATCGAGACGACGAGGCTGATCTTCCGTCTGCGCGTGCTCGAATCGGACTATGCCGCGGCGCAGGCGGCGGACCTGCTCGGCCAGGCGGCGCGGGGCGAACAGCCCTTCGACCGGGTCGTGCGCCTGAGCACGCTCGAAGAGCATCAGCGCGAGCGCCTGACCCGGCGGATGTCGGCGAACCTGGAGACGATTCAGCGGCTCAGCCGCCTGAACGCCGACGACTTCGCCGCGATGCGCGAGGGGCGCTTCACCCCTGCGCAGGAGCGGGCCGTTCGCGAGATGAGGCGGGCGCGGCGGCGGCGCATCGCACTGCTGCTCGAAGAATGTCAGTTGCGCACCAGCCGCATCATGCCCATGCTCAAGAAACTGCAGGGCATCTGCACGAAGATGCAGGAACTTCAGTCGGAACTCCTCCGCGTCGAGAAGTTCCCCGACCGCTACGACCCCGAGGATGCACTGGTCATCCGCGAAGAACTCGAGGGGCTGTGCGAACTGGTGCAGGAGGAGCCGGATGAGCTGGCGGCGCGGCTGCGCGTCATCGAGCGCGCCTGCTCCGAGTACGAGCAGGCCAAGCGCGACCTCTCGTGCGCCAACCTCCGGCTGGTGATCTCGATCGCCAAGCGTTACCGCAACCGCGGCATCCCCTTCCTCGACCTCATCCAGGAGGGCAACACGGGCCTGATGCGCGCCGTGGACAAATACGAGTACAAGCGAGGCTACAAGTTCTCGACCTACGCGACGTGGTGGATCAGGCAGGCGATCACGCGCTCCATCTCGGAAACCGCCCGAACGGTGCGCGTCCCGATGCACATGCTCGAACTGGTCGGCAAACTGCGCCAGGCCGCCAGGGAGATGATCCCCCTCACCGGGCGCGAGCCGACCATTGCCGAACTGGCGGAGCGCACGGGGCTGAGCGAAGAGGAGGTGCAGCGGGCCCTGGACGTCAGCCGGGCGCCCGTGAGCCTCGATCGCAACGTGGGGGAGCACTCCAGCGCCACAGTCGGGGACTTCATCGAGGACGACCGGACCCCCACGCCCCTGCAGGCGGCGACGCAGGAAGCGCTCCGCGCCCGGATCGACCACGTTCTCAAGACGCTGACCTACCGCGAGCGCGAGATCATCAAACTCCGCTTCGGCATCGGCGACGGGTACATCTACACCCTCGAAGAGGTCGGGCGCATCTTCAAGGTCACGCGCGAGCGCGTCCGGCAGGTTGAGGCGCGGGCGATCCGCAAGTTGCAGCATCCGGTCCGCAGCCGTAAGTTCGCCGGCTTCATCGAACAGTGAGGCGGCGTCGGCGAGCGAGGCGCGGCCCCCGCGCGCCCTTCGCCCGTCATTGGCTCGCACCGCGGGCGAGTGGCCGCTACCGTTGCGCACCCTGGTTCCCACTGGCGCCGTCGTGGAGTGTGCGGTGAAGCGAAGAAGAATGCTGATGCCCGTCGCGTGGTGCCTGTTGATTCAGTCAGCCGCCGGGCAGACGCGGATCGAGGCCGGCACGGATGGGCGCGAACTACCGGGCGCGGAAGCGGCGCAGGAGGCGGCGACAATCGCCATCCTGCCCGATCGGACGACGGGTCGGGACTGGGGCCTGGCTTATCTCGCCCGGGCGGTCGCGGATCTCAATCGCATCGGACCTGCGGCTGTCTTCACGATCGGCGACATGGTGCAGGGCTACACGCGGTCCCTCGCGCGCTACGACGCCGAGGCGGACGCGTACTGGAGCATTGTGGATGATCTCCGATCCCCGTTCTATCCGATCGCGGGCAATCATGACACGATTTCCGGCACGCGTTCGCCCTCCGACCTCACGTTTGAGCAGCGCTACCGGGAGCGATTCGGACCGCTCTACTTCGCGGCGACGTTTGAGTTTGCGACGGTGGTCGCGCTCTACACCGAGGAGGCGCAGGTGTCGGCGCCGTTGCTGAGCGATGCTCAGATCGAGTGGGCGTCGTCGCGCATCGCCGCGGCGCGCCAGGCGGGCCGCCCCCTCATCGTCCTGATGCACAAGCCCGCGTGGCGCTATGCCGACTCGCGCTGGGACGCGGTCCACGAGCGGCTCGCCGAGGCGCGCGCGAGCGGCGTGCGCGTCCTCGTCATCGCCGGGCACTTCCACTCCATGCAGCGCGATCCCGATCGCGACGGGGTCGAGTACCACATCGTCGGAACCTGCGGCGGCATGATCGATCAGCATCCCCTCGCCGGGCAACTTCAGCATCTCACCTTCATCAGGCTGGCTGGAGCCGAAGAGGCGCGCGTGTACCACCAGGCCGTCGGCGCCACGCTGCCCGATGACTTCATTCAGGCGATCGACCAGACGCGGGCCTTCCGCCTCAA
This sequence comes from Phycisphaerae bacterium, assembly GCA_039794345.1. GTDB lineage: Bacteria > Planctomycetota > Phycisphaerae > Phycisphaerales > UBA5793 > UBA5793. The sequence continues at coordinate 34,153 of JBDIVQ010000022.1, forward strand.
GACGAGCGGGCAGGCGCTCGAGTGTCTGACGGTGCTCGATCAGCCGCTCTTGAGCCCGGTGCATGCCGCCGTGCGCCTGCGCTTCACCAACCCGCTTGACGTTCCGATTCGCGTGAGCGGGGGATTGGTGACGGCGGCGCCGGCGCTGACTGTCGTCGGAGACTGGTCGCTCATCGACCGCACGCCGCGCGACATGTTCAATCCCTTCGTCACCGACGTGAACACGCCCTTCCGGCAGGCAGGCCCGCTTGAGGCGATGACGCTGGCGGCCGGCGAATCGACGGAGATCGAGGTGGAGTTGCGCTGCGAGGCACAGACGAAGATGGTCATGCCGCCGGAGTTCAACTTCACCGCGGAGTTCACCGATTCGCAGGGCCGCGAGGTGCCGGTCGTGCTGCGCACGCGCGTGCCGCTGCGGATGCGGCACGTGCTCGGGCCGCTGGGCGCGATGGACATGCTGGCCTGCGCGTGGCGCTTCGACGTTTACGACCGGCTCGAGCCGAACCCGGAGATCGGCCTGTCGGTTCACGACGGCCGGCTCAACATCGCCATCGCGGCGCGCGACGATGTGCCGTGCCACTTCCCGACGGACGATCCGACGATACGCGTGCTCAACCCGATGTCCGATGCGGTGGTCCTGCGCTTCGGGTCGGCGGAGTCCGCTCGCGTCTGTCTGATCGAGCCGATGTCCGGCGACGAGTCGCGGCCGACCTGGCGCGTGACGGAGCATCGCATCCGCGACGGGGACGAGGAGCGCCTCACCTGCACCCTCGAACCCGAAACGGCGATTTCGTGGGAGGTGGTGCGCGGCGAGCAAGGCTACGGCCTGATCATCCAGGTTCCCCTCGAACTCCTGGGTCGCCCAGGCGGTGAAGTCCCTTTCAACATCGAAGTCGCCGACAACGACGAGACGTATCACACGCAGTGGCGCCGCTGGTCCGACCCGCGCGCGGAGAGCACGATCCTCCTGCCGGCGCGCTATTGACTCAGCGCCTCACGCATTTTGCGGAGTTAATGCGCGGGGCGTTGCCGGTGCGGCCCTCTTCCTGTGCGGAGCCCTTCGTGGCGGCGATCTGATCGACGACCTCGATGCCGTCGATGACCGCGCCGAAGGCGGTGTACTGCCCGTCGAGGTGCTTGCAGTGCTCCCGGCCGAGGCAGATGAAGAACTGGCTTCCGGCGGAGTTCGGATCGCTGCTGCGCGCCATCGAGAGGACGCCCTTCTCGTGCTTGCGATTGTTGAACTCGGCCTTGACGGTCCAGCCGGGTCCGCCGGTGCCGTCGCCGCGCGGGCAGCCGCCCTGGATGACGAACTGGGGAATGATGCGGTGGAACGTGAGGCCGTCGTAGAACCCCTCATCGACGAGTTTGAGGAAATTGGCGGCGTGTCCGGGGGCGACGTCGTTCCAGAGTTCGACAGTGATGGCGCCGAACTCGGTGTTGATCTCAACCTGGGGATACTCGGGCATGGTGTGGCCTTTCAATCCTGAATCTGAGTCGGTAACTCTACGCCCACGACGAGGCTCTGCGAATCCGGAGGTATCCACGCCCACGATGAGGCTCTGCGAATCGTGGGGTGCGTCTGCGAATCGCGCCCTCCGTGCCCTTGACTCTCTACTGCTCCCCCAGCGTCTTTTTTCTCCGCAGGACGTGATGGTAGTGCTGGGCGAATCGGTGCGCCTCATCGCGGATCGCCTGGCACAGCCGCAGGCCGAGATTCTCGCGCCCCAATCGGATCGGCTCGCTCTGCCGCTGCACGTAGAGCACCTCTTCCTTTTTGGCGAGCGAGATGACCATCGGCGGCTTGACGTCGAGCGTGTCGAAGGCTTCGAGCGCTGCGTGCAACTGCCCGAGACCGCCGTCGATGAGAATCACATCGGGGTAGAGTTCGTGCCCTTCACCGGCCTCGCGGTAGCGGCGCGAGACGACTTCGCGGATCGCCATGTAGTCGTCGTTGTCCACGCTGCGGACCTTGTAGCGGCGGTACTCTTCCTTGAAGGGCCGGCCATCGACGAAGCAGACCTTCGATCCGACCGTCTCGCCGCCCTGGAGGTGCGCGATGTCGATGCCTTCGATGCAGCGGATCGGGGCGTCGAGTTTGAGGGTGCGGCGCAGGCTCGCGAGGCTGCGCTGCGGGTCGATGCCCACGAGCAGTTCCGCCTCCGGCTGCCAGCCGTCGGTGATGCGGCCGCGATCGTCGAGTTTCTCGATGGCGCGGACCTGGTCGCGCAGCACCGCCGCGCGTTCGAACTCGAGATTCGCGCTCGCCGCCTCCATCTCAGCGCGCAACTCGCGGAGCATCACGGAACGCTTTGACTCAAGGAAGCGCATGAAGCGGCGGATGTCCTCGCGGTACGCCTCCCGGCCGATCTTGTTCGCGCACGGGGCGGTGCACTGGCCGATCGTGTAGAGCAGGCAGGGGCGGAAGGCGTTGTTGCGCGGATCGTCCGCGAGGATCTCCAGCGAGCAGGTGCGGTACTTGAACACCTGCTGGAGCATCTTCACCGCGTCCTGAAGCGCGTAGCCCGAGGTGAACGGGCCGTAGAACTTCGCCCCCTTGAGTTTCGGGTCCGACGGGTTGCGGGTGATGAAGACGCCGGGGAAGTCATCGCGCAGCGAAACGGCGAGGTAGGGAAAGGTCTTATCGTCGGTGAGGAAAGCGTTGAAGCGCGGGTGCAGATCCTTGATGAGGCGGTTCTCCGCGAGCAGCGCTTCCCACTCGCCTTCGCACTCGATCGTGTCGAAGTCGCACACCAGATCGAGCATCGGCTGCTTGCGCGGCCCGAGGTCGGTGGAGGGGAGGAAGTAGGAACTGACCCGATCGCACAGGCGGCTGGCCTTGCCGACGTACAGAACCCGGCCCTTGTCGTCCTTCATGAGGTAGACGCCGGGCACCGCCGGCAACGCCCGGGCCTTGCGCAGCAGATCAGGAATGCGGGGACTCGCTTCGGACATGCGCGATCAATGGTACGCGGGGCGCTGGAAGTGCAAAGGAACCGTGACGAGCCGATAGCCGTCGGCGGCAGCCGATCGGTTCGACCGTGGCGCCGCCCATCGACCGCCCTTGTCGCTGCCCGTGAAGCGATCCCCTGCGCAGAGCCTGCGGGTTGCGGCTGAACGATGCGCCATTGACGCCCATTGACTCTCCGCCGCTGCGCGCGTATTTTCAGCATGGCACAGAAGATCACCAGCGACGGCATCACCTTTGACGATGTCCTGCTCATTCCCGCCCGGTCGGATGTCCTGCCCTCCGCCGTGGACACTTCCACGCGCCTGACCCGCCACATCCGCATCAACATCCCCCTCGTCAGCGCCCCGATGGACACGGTGACGGAGTCCGCCCTCGCCATCGCCCTGGCGCAGGAGGGGGGGATCGGCATCATCCACAAGAACCTCAGCCTCGAGGATCAGGCCCGGGAGGTCGTGCAGGTCAAGCGATCCGAGAACGGCGTCATCACCGACCCCGTCACGCTTCGCCCCGATCAGCCGGTCTCCGTCGCGCTCGATCTCATGGAGAAGTTCCACGTCTCGGGTTTCCCGGTGACGGTGGACGGCAGCGGCAACGGCAAGGTGGTGGGCATTCTCACCCGCCGCGACATCAAGTTCCTCGAATCGCGCGATCAACTGGTGCGCGACGTGATGACGAGCGAGCATCTCGTCACCGGCCCGAGCCACACGACGCTTGATCAGGCCAAGGACATTCTCAGCCGGCGCAAGGTCGAGAAGCTCCTCCTCGTCGATGAAGCCGGCTGCCTGACGGGGATGATCACGATGCGCGACATCGACAACCTCGAGCAGCATCCGCTGGCGTGCCGCGACGCCCGCGGGCGACTGCGCGTCGGCGCGGCGGTGGGGGTCCACCAGTACGACCGCCTCGAGGCGCTCCTCGGGGCCGAGGTGGACGTGATCGTCGTGGACACGGCGCACGGCCACAGCAGCAACGTCCTCAACACCGTGCGGGAGATACGCAAGCGGTTCGACATAGAGATCATCGCCGGCAACATCGCCACGGCCGAGGCGGCTCGCGACCTCATCGACGCCGGGGTGGACGCGGTCAAGGTCGGCATCGGACCCGGCTCGATCTGCACGACGCGCGTCGTGACCGGCGTCGGTGTGCCGCAGATCAGCGCCATCTTCAACGCCTGCGACGCGGCCGAGAGCGCCGGAATCCCCGTCATCAGCGACGGGGGCATCCGGTCGTCAGGCGACATCGCCAAGGCAATCGCGGCCGGAGCGTCGAGCGTGATGATGGGCTCGCTCTTCGGCGGGCTCGAGGAGTCGCCCGGCGAGATCGTCATCCACCGCGGCCGGCGGTACAAGTCGTATCGCGGCATGGGCTCCGCCGGCGCGATGGCGCAAGGCTCGGCCGACCGCTACGGGCAGAAAGTCGATGGCCCGACGAGCAAGTTCGTTCCCGAGGGGGTCGAGGGACTCGTTCCCTTCCGCGGCAAACTCGCCGACTTCGCCTACCAGATGGTCGGCGGTGTCCGCGCCGCGATGGGCTACTGCGGCTGCAGGACGATCGAAGACCTCCGCACCCAGGCGCGCTTCACGAAGGTAAGCAGCGCCAGCCTCGTTGAGTCGCACCCCCACGACATCACCATCACCCGCGAAGCGCCGAACTACACCATCGATACGTACATGCTGGATGGGTGAGGACTGATTTGGCTCAGCGGCTGCCGCTGGATCTCTTCGCTCCGGAAGAGGGCCGGCACGCGAGGCTGAAGGCCTGCAATCCGCCGCCGCGTCCAAAGCGACGCGGCTGCATCCGTGGCTACGCTCCGAAGCCTCTCCGGGGCGGAGACGCATTTTCATTGGGCCACCCTGCATCTTCGGCTGACGATTGCCGCACCTCCCTACGATCCTCTGATCGGATTACGCGGGGAGGATGGAGTTCCAGATGACCAGGAGTGACGAATCGACGGGTCGCCGGCCGCGGCGGTGGAAGCGGTGGCTGGCGATCGGCTTTGCAGGTGTGGTGCTGTTCCTGCTGGCGGGGTTGTGGCAGTTGCCTTGGCTGCTGGGCACGGCGCCGGGGCGGGCGTTCATCGCCTCGAAACTCTCCACCGGCTCGATGCGATTCAGCATCGCTACGCTCGACCTCGCCTGGAGCGGCGAGCAGGCCGTCGGCGGCGTGCGCATCACCGATGCGCAGGGGCGCGAGGTGGCGGACGTCTCTGCCGCGTTCAAGGGTTCGCTCTGGTCGTGGGCTACCGGCTCGCGCGACTTCGGTGCCGTCGTCCTGTCGGGCAATGTCACCGTTTACGAATCGCCGGGGGCCGGTGAGCCGAAGGGCGGCGACGCCCGGCCGCCATCACCCGGCACGCCCGGCGGTGCGGCCGAGGTCATCATCCCCGAGGGCGTCAAGGCCGCATTGCAACTCGATGCGCTGAGCGTCAAGTATGTGCCGCTGCCCGATTCGACGCAGCCCGCAATGGCGGTGCGCGATGTGAAGGGCGCCCTGAGCGTCGATGGCCGCTCGCCGGTTACGCTCAATCTCGCCGGCGCTACGGAGATCGGCACGACGCGCGGTTCGTTCGCCATCAACGCTTCGATCAGCGATTTCGCCGCGGCCGACGGTTCGCTTCAGACGGACAAGGCGCAAGTCACCGCGGAGATCAGCGGCGAGAATCTGCCCGTGCCGATCATCGAACGCATGATCGGCGAGCAGGGGCGTCTGAGCGCGCTGCTCGGCGAGTCGGTGAGTCTCACGGTCAGCGCGACAGGCGGGATGAACGGCGGGGAAACCTCGCTCGCCGCCACCTCGCCGCGAGCCGCCGCCACCCTTGCGGCCAACGTCGATGCCCAGCGCCGCCTCACCCTCACCCAGGGACAGGCGACGCTCACCGCCGATCAGAAGACGCTCGAAGCGCTTCTCAGCGCTGATCAACTCGCCGGCTTGGCGTTGACGCAGCAGGCGACGGCGACGCTCAACATCACGCAGTTCACCGCGCAACTGCCGACGGCCGATCAGCCGCTCGATCTCTCGAAATCGAGTTTCGACGCGACTCTCTCCATTGCCGCCGCGTCGATCAGCACGGGGCGCGACGATGTTACGGCCGCCGAGGTGCGCGACCTGGCGGTGCGGGTGAGCAGCGCCGACCCGACCAAGGAGATTCGAATCAAGGCGGGCGGCGCGGTGACGTCGCAACTCGCCGGGCAGCCGCAGCCGACCACCGCCCCCTTTGAGGCGGACCTT
>JBDIVQ010000023.1:0-38155 GCA_039794345.1 Phycisphaerae bacterium
GTAGTACGATCGGCTGATGCGATGGGATGGGACGCGGCCGGAGGAGGCTGCGACTTCCCCCTCCCATCGATCACTTCCACCTGACCGCAAGGAGCACGAGAATGAGCAACGTCAATCCCATCCCCGACGGATGCGCCGGCCTCATCCCCCACCTCGTCGTCAAGGGGTGCGCCAAGGCCCTTGACTTCTACAAGAAGGCGTTCGGCGCCGAGGAGATCTGCCGCATGCGCGCGCCGGACGGCCGTCTCATGCACGCGGAGATCCGCATCGGATCGTCGATGATCTTCCTCGCAGATGACTTCCCCGAGTACTGCGGCGGCAAGGCGCGCAACCCCCAGGCCCTCGGCGCCACCCCCATCACCCTCCACCAGTACGTCAACAACTGCGATGCCGCGATCGACCGCGCCGCCAAGGCCGGGGCCACCGTCACGATGCCGGCCGCCGACATGTTCTGGGGCGATCGTTACGGCGTCGTCACCGACCCCTTCGGCCATTCCTGGGCCTTCGCCACGCACATCAAGGACATGACGCCCGAAGAGATGGCCAAGGCGGCCGAAGCCGCCTTCGCCGCCCCCGGAAACTGAACTCCATCGGCTGACTGACCGGGTGCATCTCGCCGGACCGTCGCGCCTGCGACGGTCCGGCTGCGTTTTTCGGCGTTCCGAGCAGCGCCCGCTCCGATCGCGCCGCCTCGAAGCCTCCACTGACCCGCGGGCCTGTGGAGGATACCAGCAATTGATCGACGGCGCCGCCTGCGCCGTGAGCAATGTCGCTCCGGTGCGGTGAGATCATTCGCAATCGGCGGGCGCGATGGCGCGGCGTGCAAACGAGCGGCCGAATCGCGCGCGCCTTGGCGCGACGTTTCCTTTGACCGGAATCAGGGTCAATTGCCTGATCGCAAAGCAGGCTGCCTGCAGTACCCTCTGTCAGAGGGCCGGCGGGCCGCCGGCCGTTGCTCTGCAAAGGGGGTACGTCGATGGTCACCGCACCACTTCGCCGCATCACGCCATTCTCCTGCGCGGTCGTCGCGAATCAGCGCAGCGCCCGCCTCTTCGCGATCACGCATCCGCAGGGGAGGACCGATATCGAACTTGAGCTCCTCGCGACGCGCGAGAACACGCTGAGTCCGCACGATCGCGGAGGACGGCCGGCCGGTACGGGGGTGAAAGGGATCTCCTATGCCGACGCCGATCGCGATCGCGATGCAATGCGCGATCAATTCGCCGCGGAGGTCGTGCAGTGGCTGGCGGACGAGATGCGCCGCCGGCCGACCGATGGCACGCTGCGCCTCATTGCGCCGCCGGAGTTCCTCGGCGCGCTTCGGCTGGCCCTCGCCTCCCGTCCACTGCCCGCGAAGATCACCGAGTGTCCGACCGATCTTGCGAATCTCACCGTGACGCGACTCGAGCATCACCCGACGATGATCGATCAATGCCGCACGGCGGGGTAACGCCGCCCGGGCGCCCATGGCGCCGCCAGCAGCGTCAGCGCCGCGACCTGAAGCGCGAACATGACGAACGCCCGCTGCGGCCACGGGCCGAGGATGTCCGCCATCGACGCGCCGGGGCCGACGTAGCCGTAGTACGTTCCCAGCGCGACGTTCACGGGCACGACCACCACGAAATAGAGCGCGAGCAGCGCCGTCGCGAGGCGCCAGTCGCGCCACGTCGGGCGGAAACCCATCACGACCACGAGGTAGGTCGCGGATCCGACGATCTCGAGGTGCGTGAGCCAGAAGAGGTAGAAGTGAACGTGCGCCGGGCCCTCGGTGAGGACGGGAGTGATGAAGGCGACAAGGCTCAAGCCGATGCCCCAGAAGTAGACGAGCGCCCGCACCCAGCGCCGCTCCGTCAGCAGACCCGCCGCCGCGAGCACGGCCGTGATGTCGCAGATGTGCAGAGGCAGACTGACGCGCCAGCTGAAGTTCGCCGGCAGCAGCCACCAGACAATGATGAACGCCTGGGTGAGCAGCGTGAACGCCGCCCAGCCGACGCGCAGCCGCCGTTCCGCATCGGGCCGCCCATGACGCCACTGCCGCCCGATCAGGCACGCCGCCATCGCGGCCGACAGACAGGCGGCCACTGAGAGCAGGTGGACGAGGGAACCGGACTGAAAGGTGTGCAAGTCCACGTGCAGCTTCATCGGCGCCGGCTCGACTCAGGCTTTGACCGGACGGCCGGACCCGGCCCCTCGCCCGGCGTCAGGTTCGCTCTTCGAGTTCCTCGATCGTCCCGGGCCAGTCGTCGCGCAGCAATCGCGAGAGGGATCGGTCCGCGAGGACGCGGCCGCCCGTCTGACAGCGCGGGCAGTAGTTCATTTCGTTCTCGGCGTACACGATGCGCTGAATGGGCGCGTCACAGCGCGGGCAGGGCCTGCTAAACCGGCCATGCACCGCAAACCCCTCGCGAAACGCGGTGATCTCCCCGCGGCCGGGAAACCTTCGCCCGCCGTCAAACTGTTCGCGCAGGCGCTGCGACCACACCGTCAGCACTCGAATCGAGGCCTCGTGCAGTGCGGCGATCTGCTCCCCGCGCATCTCGCCGGTGCGCAGGAAAGGCGAGAGTTGCGCTGCATGGAGAATCTCATCGGAGAAGGCGTTGCCGACGCCGTCGATGAGGCGCGGGTCGGTCAACGCCCGCTTGAGTGTGCGGTTCTCGCTTTTCAGCCGTTCAGTCAACGCTTCGCGCGTGCAGGTGAGCAGATCGAGGCCGCCGCGGCCGAGGCGTTGCAGTTCCTCCGCGCTGTCCACGGCCGTGAGTGTGGCGCGATGCTTCGTGCCAGCCTCGGTGAGCATGAGCGTGCCGTTCTCGAATTGAAACGCGGCGAGGTCTTGGCGGGCCGTCGGCCGGGCGCGGTCCCCGCGCCACAGCAGCCGCCCCGCAATCATCAGGTGAATGACCAGCGCCGCACCGGAGTCGAAGTGCAGAACGATCCGCTTGCCGAGGCGCGAAACTCCGGCGAGAGTCTTTCCAGCGAACGCATCGAGCGGCGGATCGACGGATCGGAGCAGCGACGGCCCGCGGATCACGATGTCATTCAGTCGCGAGCCGACCGCGTGATGGCGCAGCGCCTCGAGATAGACGAGGATGTCGGGCAGTTCCGGCATGCAAGGCGTGCGAGTTCCTCAGTCCGTCAGGGCGCCCGTCGGCGCCTGCCTCCCGCCGCCGCGCTCTTTCGTCGTTGAAGCGCCCTTCGCCTTCACCGACCCCTGGCCGAGCAGTTCCAGCATGCGGTGGAGCGCCACCAGCGCCCATTTTCTGGCCTCAGGATGGACCTTGATCTGATTCACGACCTTGCCTTCGGCGAGGTTGTCCAGCACCCACAGCAGGTGCTGCTGATCGATGCGGTACATCGTCGTGCACAGGCACTGGCAGCCGCTGAGCATCTCGACATGAACGCCGCGCGTCTTCGCCTCCCGTGCGATGCGGTTGACGAGATGCGTCTCCGTCGCCACCGCCCACCGGCTGCCCTTCCGCGCCGCCTCGATAGTCTTGATGATGTATTCCGTCGAGCCGGAGAGATCGGCGAGATCGACCACCTCCTGGCACACCTCGGGGTGAACGAGGACCGTGACGTTCCGGTGCCTGCGGCGCACTTCGGCGACGTGCTCGGGGCGGTAGAGCATGTGAACGCTGCAATGCCCCTTCCAGAGCAGAACCTTCGCATCGCGGATCTGCTCAGCCGTCAGCCCCCCCGCCTCCTGCTTCGGATCCCACAGCGCCGTCTGCGCCTCTTTTCCGCTTCTCGCCGCATCGACCTCCGTGACGAACCCCGCCGCCTTGGCCGTGTTGCGGCCGAGATGCTGGTCGGGGAGAAAGAGAATCTTGACCTGCTCACCCTTTTTGAGCGGCGTCTCGCCGCCTGCCAGCGCCCACTCAAAGACGCGGGCGGCGTTGGAACTCGTGCACACCGCGCCGCCGTGCCGGCCGACAAAGGCCTTGATCGCGGCGCTGCTGTTCATGTAGGTGATGGGGATCACCCGCGTCGCCGGACCCCTGGTCTCGTCAAGGGCCTCGTGAATCTCCTCCCAGGCCTGCACAGTCTGGTCGTAGTCCGCCATGTCCGCCATGGAGCAGCCGGCGGAGAGATCGGGCAGAATGACGGCCACGTCCTCGGGCGTGAGGATGTCGGCGCTCTCCGCCATGAAGTGGACGCCGCAGAAGACGACGTACTTCGCCCCCCCCTGCCGAACCTTCTCCGCCGCCAGTTGCGAGAGTTTGAACGAGTCGCCGGTGAAATCGGCGTGCTGGATGACGTCATCCTGCTGGTAGTGATGGCCGAGGATGACGAGTCGATCGCCCAGTTCCGCGCGGCGGGCCGTGATGGCCGCGGCGAGCGCGTCGTCAGACATTTCGAGATACCTGAGCGGCAGTGAGGGTTGCCAGAGCATGGTCGTTCCTTGCGTGTACCGACCGCACTCGCGGTCTCGATCCACCTCAGATGATATGCGCGTGACGCCCCGCGCCGGAGCGGCGCTCGCCCTGAGTTCCCCGGGGTGCGCCATGCGCCGAAGCGCCTTCACCCGGTTGGCGGCGCCATCGGTCGGGAGGATTCAGGCATCACACCGCCGATTACTCGATGACCTGCTCGATGACATTGCTGGTGCGCTGATACTCCGCCGCCTGAAGCCAGGCGCGCCTGCCGCCGGCGCCCGAAGGAATGCGCTGGCGCAGGAGCGCGTAGCCCGCCTGATCCGCCGTTCTCGCGCCGGCCAGAAGCGGACTGGAGAGGTCGATCGTCACATCCAGTTGCGGGATGTACGTCGAGCCTCTGCCGCGCAGGCTGTAGATGAAGGCGACGACTCCGCCGGGCGTCGCGCCGAACACTTCCATATCCGCCACAGCGCCCGCCACCCAGCGCGAGGTCGCCAGGCGCATCGACGCTTCCCCGCTCAACCTCTCCGCCAGCGTGAAACTCGTGATTCCATCGGGCAAAGTCCAGAACCCGACGCACCAGAGATCGCACTCGCCGATGATGTCCATGCCGCCGCTGCGGATGACGTAGGTCGCGCCGGGCACATCGGCGGGGACTTCCGTCCAGGTGCTTCCATCCCAGTGCCAGTACCCGTTCCATCCCGAGACCCAGAGATCATTGGGAGCGACGGCAACGATCGAGCCGCCTGAGTTGGGAGGTGCTTCCATGAGGCTCCACTGCGAGCCGTTCCAGTGCATGAGCACGACGGCGCCGTTGGCGCCGCCGAGCGCCCAGACGTTGTCCGGCCCCGTCGCCGCTATGTCTTCCAGCCCGCTGCTGCCCATGTGCTCAATCGGGCTGTCCACGTGCGACCACGAGTTGCCGTCCCAGTGGTAGGTCACGCCGAGGAAGGGTCCGGCGACGTTGCGGTAGTCGCCTACAGCCCAGACATCGTCAGGCGCGATCGCGACCACATCACTCAGTTCATGATGCCGGTTGGCGACGAGGGGCACTTCGACATCGGTCCACCTCGACCCGTCCCAGTGCGCCGCGAGGGGAACGGAGGTGGCGCTGGCGTCGCCATACCCGGCAGCCAGGCCCACGGCCCAGACATCATCGGCGGCGATGGCGGCCACTTCGTAGAGGAAACCCCCGCGCGGGCCGAAGGGGTAGACCGTTTGCGGCCGCAAGGTGACCGTCTCGACGTAATCCCACGAGTTGCCGCGCCATCGCATCACGAGCGGGAGATTGTTGGTCGGATAGGGCGTGTTGAGGTATCCGACGACCCAGACGTCGCCATTTGCGGTCGAGTCAACGCCTTCGGTCTGGGGCGAGGTGCCGAGGTGAGAGGTGTCGGGCAGGTTGACAAGGCTCCAGGCCGAGCCGTTCCAGCGCATGGCCAGCGGGCCATAGCCGACCGGGTCGTTGCGCCACAGTCCGACGGCCCAGGCGTCGTTGGGCGAGAGTGCGGTCACTGCCCTGAGGCGGTTGACGCTGTTGCCGAAGTTGGGGGTCGAAACGAGATCCCACTCACCGCAGGGCGGCGCGGCGATGGTCTTTCCCGGGGCAAGGATCAGACCCGCCACCAGCACTGCCCCCGCTGAACGCGCTGCCACCCCGCGATGCCTGAGAGTCCCCTGAATAGACATGGAATGCCTCCTGAAACCTGGCGATTCAACACTGAGCGATCCTAAGCCCTGCCCGAGGAACGCTGCGGCGATTCGGTCTTATCGACGGAGAATCAGGGTGGAATCCTCCCTGCCGAGGCGAGTGCGGCGGGGCTTTGCTCGGGGCGCCGCCGCGAAAGCAAACAAACGGGTCCGGGGATCGAAACCCGCGTGGTGCGCGCGGCATCTCGGGGCTTGATTCACCGGGAAGCGGCGGACGCGACGGCTTGCTCGCGGAAAGCCTGCTCGATGATCGTCACCGCGGCGTGATCGGGACGCCGGCCCTCGTAGAGCGAGGCGATGCGGTCGAAGGCCGCGCGCTGGCGATCCTGCACGGCGCCATCTGTGAGAACCTCGTCCAGTGCCCCGGCGATCGGTTCATCGGAGCGGAGATGGGGAATGAACTCAGGCACGATGCGATCGGCGGCAATGATGTTCGGCAGCGCGCGGTGAGGCGAACGCAGAACCCACCGGCCGACGAGCCACCACGGCAGCGCCGCCGTTCGAAACATGACGACCATCGGCACGCGATGGCGAACGACGTTGAGCGTGGCAGTGCCGGAGCAGACCAGCGCCGCGTCGGCCCAGCGCAGCACGTCGTGCAGGCGGTCGATTTCGATCCGGACGAACCCCGGCATCGCCGCCATGCTGACCCGGGCGAGCGAGGCGGCGCGCTCGTCGGCGCTGATGACAATGGCGCTGAGTTGCGGATAGTCAGCGCGGCGCAGGCCGTCCACGATCGCGATCATGGAGGGAAGGTTCCGCGCGATCTCGGCGGGCCGCGAGCCGGGCAGGATGGCCAGTCGCGGCAACCCGTCGGGCAGTGCGGCCGGATCTTCTTCGCCCTCTTCGGCAGGAGGCGGAGGCGCGGGGAGCGGCTCATTCATGACGGGGTGGCCGATGAAGGTCGCCGGCACGCCGCGTTCTCTGAAGTACTTCTCCTCAAAGGGCAGGAGGCAGAGGACGTGATCAGTCAGCCGCCGGAGTTTGGCGATGCGCCAAGACCCCCACGCCCAGATCTGCGGTGCAACGAGGTGAACGATGCGGCAGCCGGCGCGGCGGGTGATCTTGCAGATCGGGAAGTTCGCGGCGGGAGAATCAACGGGGACATGCACCGCCACGGGATGCTCGGCAAGCCAGCGCCGCAGGCGGCGGTTGATGCGGGTGTGGTGAAGCACCCTGCCCAGCGAGCCGGCCCCCATGACCGCGTCAGCACCGGTCGGCTCGACGATCGTGGCGCCGGCGGCGAGCATCTTCGGCCCGCCCCAGGCGTAGACGGGTACGTCCGGCCGGCGGCGGCGCCATTCGGCGATCACCGGCGCGGCGTGCGCATCTCCGCTGGGCTCGAACGCGGTGAAGAGGAGGGACGTCCGGCCGCCGATCACTTTATGCTGCGCCTGTCTCATCGGATTCGGCCCGTCCACGAGCCAATGGCAGACCTTCCGCGAATGAAAGTCAACCGGCGGCGGCGGGTGAACCGGCGTTCCAGGCTGTCAGGGCGTCAGCGACACCCTGGGAACGAACCTCGACGGAGACGGTCTCCTCGGCTTCCTCAAGGGCCTCTTTGGACAGGTGGCCATCGGCCCCGACCTGGTCGAAGCGGACCGCGACGCGCTTGGAGACGCCTCGCTCCTGCATCGTCACGCCGTACAACTGGTCAGCGGCCTGCATGGTGCGCTTGTTGTGGGTGATGATGACGAAATGGCTGCGGTCGAGGAAGGTGTGGAGCACTCCGCAGAAGCGCTCGACGTTCGCATCATCAAGGGCGGCGTCAACTTCGTCGAGGAGGCAGAAGGGGCTGGGCTTGCTCTGGAAGATCGCCATGACGAGGGCGACCGAGGTCATGGTCTTTTCGCCGCCGCTGAGGAGTTTGATGGATCGAGGCTCCTTGCCGGGCGGCTTGGCGACGATGTCGATGCCCGACTCGAGCCAGTCCACTTCGCCGGTCTCTTCGGAGGGAAGCAGGTGCATGTCGGCCTTGCCGCCGCCGAAGACCCGGCGGAACATGCCGTTCGTGCCGGCGAAGTTCTCGCGGATGGCCTCGAAGGTCTCCCGGAATCGCTCGCGGCTGAGGTCGTTGAGTTCCTCGATCAGGCCGATGAGCTGTTCGCGGGCGGCGTCAAGGTCGGCGACCTGCCGGACGAGGTCTTCGTTGCGGCCGATCAGATCCTTCTCTTCTTCGATGGCGTCGAGGTTGACGTTGCCGAGGCGCCGGATGGCGGCGCGGAGTTCGTCGAGGCGCGCCACGGCGAACTCGCGATCGACCGGCTGCACGTCGCCGTCGGCGATGACCGCGCGGTACGGCGGGTACTCGGCGCGCAGGTCGAGGGAGAGGTCGTCGATCGCGGATTGATCGAGATGCTCCCGCTTGACTTCGTTTTCGCGCTTGCTCAATTCGACGGCGTGGTAGTTGCGCTCGACGATGGCGAGGCGCTGGCGAGCGGCGTTGAGTTCGTCGCCGAGGTGAACGACGCGGATCTGACACTGCTGGTGCTCGGCCGCAGCGGTCTCGATCGCCCCTTCCGAGCGAGCGAGGGAGGCGGAACACTCCTCGGCCTCAAAGACGGCTTCGTCGATCACGCGGTCGAACTCGATGAGGCGAGCAGAGCGCTGGCGGAGGGCGGCGTCGAGCGCCTGGCGCTGCCGCTGCTGCTCCTGCACGGCGGACTCGATCTGGCGGCGTTCGCGGTCGGAGGCGGCAAGGCGCTCCGCCGCCTGGCTCGCGTGAACGCGCGCGTTCGTCAGGGCGTCCGCGGCCGCGGCCGCCGTCGCCTCGGCGACGCGCCGTTCCTCGGCGAGCGCCGCCTGCGCCGCGGCCTGCTCGGCGCGAAGGCGGTCGAGAGAGTCCAGCCGCGACTGCTTGTGGGCGCGGTCGGCGTCAAGTTCCCCGCGCCGCGCCTGCACGGCTCCGCGCTCTTCGTCGAGACGCTGCATGTCGCGACCCACACGGTCGCGCTCGGCCTCGACGCGCTCGATCTCGTGCGCGGCCTTGTCGCGACCCTGGCGCTGCTCGAAGATGGCCTGTGCGAGTTCCGCGCGCCGGTGATCGAGCGCCGCGGCCTCGTCGTCAATGGCCTTGAGTTCATCGCGCAGCGCCTGAATCTGTGCCGTAAGGTCCTCAACCTGAGCGGCGAGGCTGTTCATCTCAACCCGATGGACGATCAGCCCCGCGCCGGTTCCCTCGGCGGAGTTGGGGCCGGCGACGACGCGGCCGTCGGCCTCGAGCACGGCTCCCTCGGGCGTGACGAAGCGCCAGCCGCACGGCCTCGCCGCACCCAGCAGCAGCGCGCTGTCGAGTGAATCGACAAGCAGCGTGCGCCCGAAGAGGCGCTCGGCGAGTTCGCGCCACTCGTCGGGCACGCGCACGACCGAGAGCAGCGGCCGGGTTCCGGGCGGGCAGTCAGCAGGCGCGGCGGGATCATCTCCGCGCGGCGGCCGCAGGGGCAGAAAAGTGATTCGTCCACTGAGGGCCGCCAGGTCGGCACGGGCATCAAGGAGGTCGGTGAGGCTCTCCACGACGATCGCCTGCAGGAGCGGGCCGAGCGCGGCCTCGACGGCGACGGCGTGGGGCACGTCGGTCTCGATGCCATCGGCCAGCAGGCCTCGTACGAACGCGAAACGCGATCCCTCGTGACGCTCGCGCAGGACGTTGCGCACGGCTTCGCCCAGTTCCGTGCCGCTCTCGAGCATCTCGCGGAGCGTGTTGCGGCGGGCATCGAGACCGGCGCGCTTCTGCTCGAGCGACCCGAGCGACTCGCTGATGAACCGCTGCCGGCCGCTGAGGTGCTGCGCCTGGCGTTCGTGCTCGGCACGCTCCGCCTCAAGACCTTCGATCACATTTTCAGCGGCCATGATCCGCTGCGCGGCGGCGGCCTCCTGCTGCTCAAGCAGGGCGAGTCGGGACTCAATCTCGCGGCGGCGGGCCTCAATCTGCCCCGCCTGCTCCTCAAGTTCGTCGAGGCGGTGATCAATCGCCTCGATCGACGCGGACTGCGAGACGATTTCTCGATCGATGCCCGCGAGCGTGCGCTGGAGTTCGCTGTCGCGGCGGGTGAGTTCGTTGAGTGCGGCATCGGCGGCGGCGCGGCGGGCGAGCGCGGCCTCAACAGCGCGGTCGGCATCGCCGCGAAGCCCGGCCAGGCCCTCATGGGCTCGCTCGTGCTCAACGACGTCTCGGCGCATGGTCTCGATCCGTACGTCGAGTTCGCTCAGACGCTCCTGCTCGCCGGCGAGTTCAGCACGCGCCTCGTCCCGGCTGGCGATGGTCAGTTTCCGGCGCTGTTCCGCCTGATCGCGCCGCGCCTGCAGGTGCAGTCGATCCTGCTCGATCTCGGTGCAGCGCTTCTGGAGGCGGTCACGCTCGATGTTGGCGTCCTGACGTGCTTCTTCGAGTTCGTGGACGCGGTCCATGACCGAGGCGCGGTCGCTCTCGAGGCGCGAAAGTTCGGAGGTGAGGCCGTCGATCGTCTCGTGCAGTTCGTGGTACTGGTCGAGGAGGTAGGCAGCGCGAAGGGCGCGCAACTCGTCGTCAAGACTCCGGAACGTGCGCGCCTTGGCCGCCTGCCCCTTGACGATGCGCAGGCGGCGCTCGGCGTTCTCGAGTTGCTCGCGGCAGCGAGTCAGATTGACCTCCGTGCGCTCGAGGCGGCGCATGGCCTCGATGCGCCGCACCTTGAACTTGGCGACGCCCGCGGCCTCCTCGAAGATGGCGCGGCGCTCGATCGGGTTGCTCGTGAGCATGGCGTCAACCTTGCCCTGCTCGATGATCGAGTAGGCGTCGGCGCCGATGCCGGTGTCAAGGAAGAGATCGCGCACGTCCTTGAGCCTCGCTCTCGCTCCGTTGATGAGGTACTCGCTCGTGCCGTCGCGGTAGAGGCGGCGGCCCACGTCAACAAGTTCGCTCTCGACCGGAAGTTCGCGGCGGCCGGTCGCGGGATCGACGAGGGGGTTCTCAAAGGTGAGGACGACCTCGGCCATGTTCATGGGAGGTCGCGTCGTGGTGCCGGCGAAGATGACATCCATCATCTGCTCGCCGCGGAGGCTCTTGGCGGAGCGCTCGCCGAGGACCCACTTGATGGCGTCCACGACGTTGCTCTTGCCGCACCCGTTGGGGCCGACAATGCAGGTGATCGGATCGTCGAAGCGGAACTCGGTCGCGTCAGCAAAGGACTTGAAGCCGTGGAGTTTGAGACGGGCCAGTCGCATCATTCGGGCAAGACCTCCATGTCCAACCGTCGGCCGTGCAGGCATTCGTGGGCCGGGCGGCGTAAGCCCGATTCCGGCGGCCCTCACTGTTCCGGGGCGCTTCGACGCCGAACTTCCCTCGACGACGACCCGCCGGGCGGGATCCCCAGTCCCCCAGCATATGGTATCGACCGCCTGCCGTTCCACAACCCAAAACTCACATCAGCGAATGGGAGCAGATCTTCAAGCCTCCGGTCCGTGGGAGCAGCACGCGATCCCATGCCGGTTCCCCCGGACTGGCGACGGCGGTTCGCCGGCTCCAGAGACCACGGGGAGGCGCGGGGCCAATTGAAAGGCCGCCGGTTCGAGGGAACCGGCGGCCTTGAGATGATCCATGAACGCGAGGGCGGATCAGCCCTCGTTGACCTTCTTCATGAACTCGGCGTCGGCCTCGTAGGCCTTGACGAGGTCAGCGGCCTCCTTGGCGGCAGCGGTTCCCGGGAACTGCTCGACGATGTGCTTGAGACGCTTGTAGGCCATGACGTGCTCGCCCGCGTCGGCCTGGGCCTTGGCGCGCTTGAGCATGTTGTCGGCGCGGCCCTCGAGGGCCTCGTTGCGCTTCGAAGCGAGCACCTCGGGGTCGGCTTCGAGGCGCTTGAGTTCCGCCGCGGCCCGGTCCGCGATGGGCAGACCCTTGAACTCGACGCTGACGCGCTTGAGGGTGGCGAGCGCGTCGCCGTAGTTCTTGGCGCGGGCGGCGGCCATGGCGCGATCGAAGTCGGCCTGCGCCAGCGGAGTGAGGCGGTTGACGATGCCTTCGTAGCGGGCGCGATGTCCTTCGCGCGCATCAAGGGACTTGAGATCGACGCGGCGCAGTTGCTTGACGGCGCCCTGGTTGTCGCCCTTGAGCAGCGAGGTTTCGATCGAAGCGAAGACCTTCTCGTTGTGGTCCGGTCCGCCGCCGAGCAGGCGCGTGGGCGGATTGCTCGCGAGGAGTTTCTCGAGTTCGCGATCCAGGCCGTTGCGCGGATGCCCGATCCATCGCACGGTTCCCGTCGGATCGATGAGCACCGAATGCGGGATGGCGTTGACGCCGTACGCCTGGTGCGTCTCCTTGCCGCCGGAGGCGACGAGGTACTTCATGCTCTTCTGCTTGACAAAGGGAGCGACGACGTTGTCTGGCTCGTCGCTGATGCCCACGAGGAGGACGCCCTTGTCCTTGTACTTCTCGTGAATCTCGTTGAGGTGAGGAATGGA
Source organism: Phycisphaerae bacterium (assembly GCA_039794345.1). Classification (GTDB taxonomy): domain Bacteria; phylum Planctomycetota; class Phycisphaerae; order Phycisphaerales; family UBA5793; genus UBA5793. The sequence goes on from JBDIVQ010000023.1 coordinate 12,522, forward strand.
GGCGACGCACGGGCCGCACCACGTGGCCCAGAACTCGGCGATGACGATGTGCCCTTCGAGGTCGTCGAGTTCAACCTCGAACTCGTTGTTGTGGAGGTTGCCCACCTTGAGAGGCTTCATCTTCTCGCCCACACTCACCTGCGCCGACGCCGGAGCGGCGAGCAGGGCCGCCAGCGACATCGCGACGACTCCGGAAACAAATCGCTTCATGTTCATCTCCTTTGGATTCCTTGGGTGGGACAGTCAAAAGCCGACCGGCCGGCCGCGAACCACGCCCGGCGCCTGATACAGTATACTGTGCAAACGCCCCGGGGTTGGGCTTATTCCCGAAAGATTTCAGCCGATTATTGAATACTACGATGATTCACGCCGCCCCACGACCGTTGATCTCCGTCCGGAACCTCGTCAAGCGGTTCGACGGCCGGACCGTTCTCGACGGCATCAACCTCGACGTCATGCCCGGCGAGATCATGGTCATCATGGGCGGCTCGGGGAGCGGCAAGTCCACCCTCCTGCGGCACATGATCGGCTCCCTCGTGCCCGACGAGGGAACCGTCCACCTCTTCGGGCAGGATCTGGCCCGCATCGACGACGAGGGGCTCAATAGCGTTCGCAAAAAGTTCGGTATTCTGTTCCAGTCCGGCGCCCTCTTTCAGTCCATGACCATCGCCGAAAACGTCGCCCTCCCCCTCCAGGAGCACACGACCCTCGACCAGAACATCATCAACATTCAGGTCAAGATCAAACTCGAACTGGTCGGCCTGCGCGAGCACGCGGACAAGTACCCGGCCCAGATTTCCGGCGGCATGAAAAAGCGTGCCGGGCTGGCGCGGGCGCTGGCGCTGGACCCCAAGATCCTCTTTTACGACGAACCCTCGGCGGGGCTCGACCCCGTCACGAGCGCCGGCATCGACCGGCTCATCATCGACCTCACGAAGAAACTGGGGGTCACGAGCGTGGTCGTCACGCATGAGATGGACTCCGCCTTCACCATCGCCGACCGCATGGCGATGCTCGACAAGGGGCGGATGATGGTCGTCGAGAACCGTGCGTGGTTCGAAGAGTTGCGCGGCCACGACGCCGGCGACCTGACCGAAGAGCAGGCCCTCGTCCGCCAGTTCATTCGCGGCGACGCCGACGGGCCGATCACCCAGCGCCGCACCGCGACCAACTACGAAGAAGACCTGCTCGGCGCGCCGAGCGTGCCGCGCCTGGCTCCCGGACCAAGCGTTGAATCGACCCGCATCGTGAAGTGAACGCCCCTCCACAACGCCGGATGAACGGAACGCCCAGACATGAGCACCAGTCGAACGCGGCAGCGCAACAACACGATCGCCGGACTCTTCGTCCTCGTCGCCATCGTGGGCTTCGTCGTGATGGTCATCGTCCTCTCCGACCTCGGCAACTTCGCACGCACGCAGACCGTGCGCATCGCCGTGCCGCTGGATGTCGGCGTGCCGGGGGTGAAGGTGGGATCGGACGTGATGGTCGGGGGCATGAGCGTCGGCAAGGTGACGGAGATGACCGGCGAACTGAACCGCCCCGAGCCGCGCTTCATCGTCTCCGTCTCCATTCCAGCCGAATACGAGATTCGCGAGGATGCGTTCGCAGGGATGGTGGTCCCGCTCATCGGCGGAGCGACGGCGATCGACATCTCGCCGCTGGGGGTGAACGGCCCGCCCCTGAGCGCCGAGTTCTTCCGATCGGGCGGAACGATTAGGGGCGGCTACGCGCCCTCCGTCCTGCTCAAGACGGCGGGCATCGGCCCCGAGGATCTGCGGCGCGTCAAGGAGATCATCCGCCGCGTGGACGGCATCACCGAAGATGTCAAGGAGGTCACCGCGTTTGCGCGCACCACCGTGAACGAAGACGGACCGCGCATCGTCGAGAACATCCGCAACACGATCGAGGATGTCCGCGCCGTCGTCGCTGACGCGCGAGAAAAATGGCCCGCGTGGAGCGAGCGCATCGCGCAGATTCTCGAGGACGTGCGCAGCACGACGGAGCACGGCCCGGCCCTCGCCGAAAAGGCTCAGACCATCCTCGACAACGTCGATTCCGGCGTCGGCGAGGTCCGCACCCTCGTCGCCGACGTCTCGCCCAACGTCAAATCGACTGCGGAGAACGTCGCCGAGGTCACCCGCTGGGCGCGCGAGGAGGGGCTCGCCCGCGTCGAACGCATCTTCGATCAGGCGGACAAGGGCCTCGCGGAGGCGACGACCACCTTCACGATCATCAACGAGAACCTCACGACGGAGATGCCGCAGATCTCCCGCATTCTCGCCAACCTGCGCCTCAGTTCCGACAACCTGAAACTCGCCTCCACCGAGATCCGGGCCCAGCCCTGGCGGGTGCTCTACACTCCGGGAAAGGAAGAGGTCAGGCAGTCGCTGCTTCACGACGCGGTGCGCACCTACGCCGCGGCCGTCTCCGACCTGGAGGCCTCGGTCGTGAGCCTCAAGGCCCTTCACGACCGCTACGGCCCGGTCCTCGACCCGGAGAGCGAACTCGTCCAAAGGGCGCTGTCCGAGTTCGAGGCGCGGTACGAGCGCTACCAGCAGGAGGAGAAGCGCTGGGGCGAGATTCTCTTCGGAACCGGAATCAACCCCTGACGAGGGATGAAACCCGCACCGCCACTTCACGAATCGAGATGCGGCCATGCGCCTTGGACTGATCGTACTGCTGCTGTCCTGTCTGGCGTCGCTCGCGCGTCCCGGCGCGCTGCTCGGGCGGGTTCAGGATGCCGACTCCGCGTCGCCTCCTCCCCCCGCGGCGCCGGAGACGGTCACGCGGATTGCCATTCCGCTTGAAGACGGCGAGTTGAACGTGGGCACGCTCATCGGCCGCCTCGCCGCCGAGATCGGCCTGGACGGCGAGGCCATCGCTGCGGCCTGCGATGAGTCCATCCCCGTGCGCTCGGCACTGGGGAGCAGCACGATCCGGCTGATCAACTCCATCACGAGCGACATCATCACGCTGAGCGTCGGAGCCGACGAGGTCACCATCACCTTCGACCGGGTGCGCTGGCGGCAGGAGAAGGCCGTCTTCCACAAGGGGATTCAGCGGCTGATCGAATACTTCGCGCCGGAGGCCGCCACGCTGGCGCGGGCGTCCTTCGGCGTCGTGGTGCACCGGCCGGACGTTCCCGCCGCCCCTCTGTCGGCGGAGAACGCGCCGCCCCACGCCGTCGTGCTCATTCACGGCCTTGACGACGCCGGCCGCCTGTGGCGAGCGCTCATTCCGGCCCTGCATCACGAAGGGTACGACGTCTGCGAGATCACCTATCCCGACGATCAGGCCATTGCCGATTCGACGGCCTTCGTCGCAACGCTCCTGGAGCAGATGCGCTCCGCCGGGGTCGAGCGACTCACAATCGTGGCGCACAGCATGGGGGCGCTCATCAGCCGCGACCTGCTGACCGGGGCGTCGTACTACGCCGGGCGGATCGAGGGAGGAGAGCGCTTCCCCCGCGTGGAACGCTTCATCATGCTCGGCCCGCCCAACCATGGCTCGCGCATGGCTCTCTTCCGCCTCGGGTCCGAAGCCCGCGACCAGGTGACCCGGGCGCTGAGCGGCGACGGGCTGCTCGTGGGCGGGTTCTTCGACGGCGCCGGCGAGGCGCAGGACGACCTCGTGCCCGGCAGCGCGTTTCTTACGGCGCTCAACGCGCGGCCGCTGCCTGCGGACCTGCCCGTCACGATCATCGCCGGCTCCGCCAGCCCATTTGATTCGGAAGACATCGCCTCGCTGGTGAAGCGCATCGACGGACTGCTCGTAACGAAGTACGGCAAGGCGTACGACGGTTCGCAGGTGGAAAAGACCATGAGCGATCTCGTCAATGGCGTCGGGGACGGCTGCGTCTCCATCGAGTCCACCCGCCTGCCGGGGGTGGATGACCACGTCGTCGTGGCGGCGAATCACCTGAGCATGATCCGGCCCTCCGGACCGGCCGACCCCGCGTCGCTTCCGCCTGCGATCCCGATCATTCTCGAGCGCCTCGCCCGCGACCGCGGCGCCGGCCCCTGAGAGGCCGAGTCGGGCGTCCGAAAATCGAGCCCCTGGGGAGCCGGGGCGGAGGGAAACGGGTGGACCAGGACGCAAAGATGACCGATCATGACCGGCGGCCGCGCGCAGCGGCTTCCACGGAGTGGGTGCGCCGATGCGGGTGCTCGTGACGGGTAGCAGCGGACTGATCGGTTCCGAAGCGGTGGTCTTTTTCGATCGCCTGGGCTTCGAGGTCACCGGCGTGGACAACAACATGCGCGCCGACTTCTTCGGTCCGAAGGGGGACACGACGTGGAACCGCCGGCGCCTCGAGGCGACGTGCCGCCGCTTCACCCACCGCGAACTGGACATCCGCGACCGCGGCGGCGTGGCGGACCTGCTCAGGGCGCATCCCGTCGATCTCATCATCCACGCGGCCGCGCAACCGAGCCACGATCTCGCCGCCTCGCGCCCCTTTGACGATTTCGACGTCAACGCGGTGGGCACGCTCAACCTCCTCGAAGCCTGCCGCCGGCACTGCCCCGACGCGGTCTTCATTCACATGAGCACAAACAAGGTCTACGGCGACGGCCCCAACCGCATCCCGATGCGCGAACTCGAGACGCGCTGGGACTACGCCGATGAGCGCTACGCGGAGGGCATCGCCGAGGACTTCCCCATCGACCACTGCCTGCACTCGCTCTTCGGCGCCTCGAAAGTCGCCGGGGACGTGCTGGCGCAGGAGTACGGGCGGTACTTCGGCCTGCGGACGGGCGTCTTCCGCGGCGGATGCCTCACCGGCCCGCAGCACAGCGGCGTCGAACTGCACGGCTTTCTCAACTACCTCGTCCTCGTCGCCCTGCGCGAGGGGCCGTACACGATCTTCGGGTACAAGGGCAAGCAGGTCCGCGACCAGATTCACAGTTTCGACGTGGTCAACGCCTTCTGGCACTTCGCGCAGAACCCCCGCGCGGGCGAGGTCTACAACCTCGGCGGAGGAAAGGCGAACGCCGCCAGCCTGCTCGAATGCGTCGAGATGATTCACCGCGCCACCGGCAAGAAGCCACGGTTGACCTACAGCGAGACGAACCGCGTCGGGGACCACATCTGCTACTACTCCGACCTGGGCAAACTCCGGTCGCACTATCCCGACTGGACGATCACCCGGAGCCTCGAGGCCATTGTCGAGGAGATGATCCGCGTCATTTCGGATCAGCAGCGTGCATAAGGTCAGACCGGACGGACGGCCACTCCGGAGCGTCGGCTGATGCGCCTCACGATCATCAACCAGTTCTACACGCCGGACATCAGCCCGACGGCGCACCTGGCGGCCTCGCTGGCGGAGCACCGCGTCAAGCGCCGCGACGAGGTGCGCGTCATCGCCAGCGCCGGCGGGTACGTGCCGCAGTCCGGCGCCGCCGCTCCCTCCATGTTCGACAATCCGCGGATTCATCGCCTCTGGACGCCGCGCCTGGGCAAGGCGACGAAACTCAAGCGCTGCATCGACTACGCGGCGTTCTACGCGCAGGCGGCGCTGACGGCTCTGACCATTCCGCGGCAGGACGTCATCATCGCCCTCACGACTCCCCCCTTCATCGCCTGGACGGCGGTGCTGCACAAGTTCCTCCATCCCTGGACGCGGATCATCCTCTGGAACATGGACTGCTATCCCGAGGCGGCGGAGCGCACCGGCGTGCTGAGCGAGAAGGGCCGGGCGAGCCGGATCATGCGCTGGTTCAATCGACTGCTCTTCCGGCGCCTCGACCACCTCGTCGCCCTCGACACGGCGATGCTCGATCTGCTGGTCTCGCAATACGCGCCGCCTTCGAAGTCGCTCGCGGCCACGGTCATTCCGAACTGGGAGCCGGCCGCGCTCTTTCCGCGCCGGCGGGGCGCCGAGCGCTGGAGCCAGGCCGAGCCCCTCGGTCTTTCCGATCGCTTTGTCGTCCTCTACCTGGGCAACACGGGCTATGGCCACCAGTTCGAGACCGTGCTCGACGCCGCTGAACTGCTCCGGGATGAAAACGTCACGTTCCTCTTCGTCGGGGGGGGCTCGCGCTGGGAGTCCATCAGGCAGGAAGCGCAGCGGCGCGGACTGCACAACATCCTCCTGCACGACTATGTTCCCAAGGATCAGACGCCCGTCGTCATGGCGGGGGCGGACTGCGCCCTCATCACCCTGCGCGACGTCGTGCTGGGAGTGATGAGCCCGAGCAAACTGCACGCAAACCTCGCGGCCGGCCTGCCCATCCTCTATGTCGGCCCGCGCGGAAGCAACGTCGACGACGCGATCACCCGCTTTGAATGCGGTGTGAGCCTGCGCCACGGCGACGCGGCAGGTGTGGCGGGATTCATCCGCGCGCTCAAGTCGGACCGCGCCCGGCACGAGGCGCTGCGCCGCCGCGCCCGCGAAGCATTCGAGGCGGCCTACTGCGATGCGCGCGCCCTGCGGCTCTTCGACGAGGTGATCGACCGGGTGAGCGGCGCGGCGGACTCGGCGGAGCGAACGGACGCCGAGACGCGCGGACCGACCCTTCGCCTCGCCGACGGCGATGAAGGCGAAGCGCCGCGCGCCGGGAGTGAAGTCGCATGAGTCGATCCGTCCCGGCCATGGCGACACCACCGCCCCCGACCGGCGCGCGTCCGGCGCCTCTCGATCCGCGCGCCGAGGCGCTCCGGGCCGAGACCCAGCCGCAGCGCCTGCCCCCCGGCCGCTGGCCCGCGCCCGGCAGCGTGCCGCTGAGCGTGCTCATCCCCGTGCGCAACGAGGAGCGCAACGTCGTCGAGTGCATCCGTCACCTGCAATGGGCCGCCCAGCTGGCCGTCATCGACTCGCAATCAACGGATAGGACGATTGCCCTGGCGCAGGCGATGGGAGCGGAGGTGTACCAGTTTCACTATTCGCGCGAAGGCTGGCCGAAGAAGAAGAACTGGGCGCTGGAGCACGTTCCCTGGCGGCACGAGTGGGTCCTCATTATGGACGCCGACGAACACATGACGCCCGAACTGGCCGAGGAGATCCGGCAAGTCGTGAGCGAAGGGTCTCCGTCGGAGAATCGATTCGACGCCTACTGGATCAACCGGCGCTTCATCTTCATGGGGCGCTGGATCCGCCATTGCGGCTACTACCCCTCGTGGAACATCCGCCTGCTCCGGCACGCCGTCGGGCGCTACGAGCGCATCGGCGACCTCGGCGACACCGGCTCGGGCGACAACGAAGTCCATGAGCACATCGTTCTCTCCTCGGGTCGGGCCGGGTACCTCAAGCACGACTTCCTTCATTACGCGTATCCCGACATCGCGACATGGGTGGAGAAGCACAACCGCTACTCGACGTGGGAAGCGCACGCGGCGGCGGCGGGAGACGCGGGCGGGGTGACTCCGTCGCTGCTCGGCGGGCCGATCGCACGGCGGCGATGGCTCAAGGCCCGCTCGCGTCGGCTGCCGCTGCGCCCGACACTTCGGTTCCTCTACGCCTACATCATCAAGGGGGGAATTCTCGACGGATACGCGGGCTTTGTCTTCTGCCGGCTGCTGGCCATCTACGAGTTCCTCTCCGTCGCCAAGCACCGTGAGATGGAAGCGGCAAGGCGAGAGGAGCCACGGCCATGAAGGGCGCTGTCGAACCGAACGAGTCGCCCGCCGCCGAGCAACGCCACCTCAGCACGTGGACGCTGCGCGAGAAGATCGGCCGGGTCCTGTGGTACTGGGTCGAGGCGACGTTCTTTCGCCTCAGCCCGAGGCCGATGTACCGTTGGCGGGCCTGGCTCGTGCGCCGCTTCGGCGGCGACGTGCATCCGACGGTGCGGCTGCGCTCTACCGTGCGCATCGAGGTGCCCTGGCACCTGAGCATCGGGGCCGGCTCTTCGGTCGGCGACTTCGCGATTCTCTACTGCCTCGGGCCGATCCGCATCGGCCGCGGCGTCACCATCAGCCAGTACGCCCACCTCTGCGCCGGCACTCATGACTTCACGCGCCGCGACATGCCGCTGCTGCGCCCACCGATCGTCATCGAGGATGAGGCGTGGATCGCGGCCGACGCTTTCGTCGGACCGGAGGTGACGATCGGCGAAGGCTGCGTCCTCGGCGCCCGCTCCAGCGCCTTCAACAGCCTGCCCCCGTGGAGCATCTGCGTCGGCAACCCGGCGAGGGTCGTGAAGGAGCGACGGCGCTTCGAGGAGCGGTAAGCGGAGCCGGAGCGAGAACGCGAGCGGCCCGCCCGAATCCCTTCGCTGCATGTCTGATTCTCGAGTCTCGACGCCTGGCGCTTGATGCCCCGCCGCCCTGACGCCTGCTATGCTGTTGCGGCATGGCGCAGCGGCGGTTCCACTATGAGCAGGCCTTTGAGCACTACCTCCGCGCCAACCGCGTCCCCTACGTCGCGGTCGATGAGGCGCGCAAGGCGCTGACCAGCCCCCACATGCACCCGGCCTCTCCCGCGGGCAACGCGCTCAAGTCCTTTGACTTCGTCGTGTACAGCCCGGCAGGCAACCTCTTGCTCGACGTGAAGGGGCGCAAGTGCGCCCTGCGCCGCTCGGCCCGGTCCGGCGCCGCCGGGCGTCTCGAGTCGTGGGTCACGGATGAAGATGTCGAGTCTCTTTCAGCGTGGGAGCACCTGTTCGGCCCGACGTTCCGAGCGATCTTCCTGTTTCTCTACTGGTGCGAGGCCCAGCCCCCGGATTCACTCTTCCAGGAGGTCTTCGCCTTCCACGAGCGGTGGTACGCGCTGCGGTGCGTCGATCTCTCGGACTACCGGCGGTGCATGGTCCGGCGAAGCAGCCGCTGGGGGACGTGGTGCGTTCCCAGCGAGGCGTTCTCCCGAATCAGCCGTCCCTTCGACGTGCATCGCCTCGTCCGCGCCGACGCGGCGGCGGCGGGAGCGAACTAGAATCGATCGCCGGGGTGCGTGTGCGCCCGCGGCGGCAGGATCGGATGGCTCGCGATTGTGACCGGCCCGCCCCCCAGCGCATCCGGTATCGCAAGGAGACTCTCATGCACCAGAAACGCAGCACCCTTGGAGGGCTCATCGCCCTCAACCTCGCCCTGATCGTCATCCTGGCGCTCGTGACCTTCGCCCCTTCGGTCCAGGCGGGCAGCGCCGGCGCCGCGGCGGGCGACTACATGATCGTCGGCGGTCGGATCAACGGCGCCACGAGCAACGCCGTGTACGTCCTCGACCAGCGCTCCGGGGCGCTCATGTGCTTCCTCTACGACCGCTCGACGAAGAAACTCAAGGGCCTTTCGGTGCGCAGCGTCGCCAACGACGCCAAGCGTTTCAGCCCCTCGCGCTGACCGAGTCGCCCGCTTCCCAGCCTGAACCACTCGAACGACGGGACCGACGCCATGACCAAACAGACTCCTGAAACATCGCGCCTCACTGCCACGGCTTCGCTGTGGGCTTCCGCTTTCGTGCTCGCCGCGTTCATCCTTGCGCAGGCCGGCCGCGTGGCCGGCAACCAGGCCCTCGCCGAGATGGCCGCCGACGGCAACGAGTACGCCCTCGTCACCACGCAGGGGGGCAACGAGGAACTCCTCTACGTCCTCGAGAAGCGCGGCGGCCGCATCTTCGTCTACGAGGCGCGGCAGAACGACGGCCTGAACCTCCTCGACTACGCCGACGTGGGTGAGGCGGTCACCCGGCTCACCGGCACGGGCGAAGGCAAGTAGCCTTCGCACGGCCGAGGTCCGCCGCGACGGCGTGTGCGGCTATACTCTGCGCGAGCCGGCTTCCGCCCGGTTCACTTCGCGTCATCACCCCGCTGCGCCGATCAGGGAGCGCGACGGGCGCCAAAAACCCTCCCTGATGTCATCCGGGCCCGCTCAACGTGGCGCCGCGTCCTGACGCATCGGCGCGCCGTTGACCGCGCCCCTTCCGTGACGCGCGGAAGGATCTCTCCGCATGCCCATCGTCCCCCTGCCCCGCTTCGAGGCTGACGCCGATCCCAAGGCTCGCGGCCTCTCTCAAGAGGAAATCCGGACGTACGAGCGCCTCAGTCCGCCCGAGACGGTCGTCGTCAAGTACGGCCAGATGGGCCTGATCGGCGAGTTTCCCGCCCGCCTCGATCGCGCGCCGGGGTGCGGCACGAAGTTCGTCCTCAAGACGCCGCGCGGCACCGAGATCGGCGAGATGCTCACCACCACCTGCTCCAACGGCGGGTGCGGCAAGAGCCTCACGCGCCGAGAAATGCTCGAGTACATTGAGAACTCCGGTGGACGGCAATACCCCTTCACGACCGCCGGACGCGTCCTGCGCATCGCCACCGTCGAAGACCTTCAGCACATGGAGCGGCTGCGCGACCTCAAGCGGCCGATGCTCCGGCGCGTCCGCGAGATCGTCCTCGAGCAGAAGTTGCCCGTGAAGGTCGTGGACGTCGAGCCGATTCTCGGCGAGGAACTTCTGACGGTGTACTTCCTTTCCGAGACGCGCATCGACTTTCGCGATCTCTCCCCTCGACTTTCCGAGGAGTTCCACACCCGCGTCGAACTCCGCCAGGTCGGCGCGCGCGAAGAAGCGCGGCTGACGGCTGACTACGAGCGGTGCGGCCAGCACTGCTGCTGCAGGCAGTTCCTCAAGGTGCTCAAGCCCGTCTCGATGAAGTCGGCCAAGGTGCAGAAGGGCACGCTTGATCCGCTCAAGATTTCGGGACGGTGCGGGCGGCTCATGTGCTGCCTGCGCTACGAGGATCAGACCTACGCCGACCTCAAGAAGAACCTCCCGCACCGCAAGACGCGCGTCGGCACGCCGGAGGGCGCGGGCATCGTCATCGACACGCAGATCCTCACCCAACTCGTAATGGTGGAACTCGAGGCCGACGGGTCGCGCATCGCCGTGCCCGTCGAGCGGCTCTGCGATCCGAATGCGATTCCGCCCCGTCCGGCCCCGGCGCCCGCAGCGGCGCGCTCCGAGCGCCGGGCCGCGGCCGCCCCGCGTCCCGAGGCCGAAGACGCGCTGCGCGGGCTGAGCGAAGCGGAGGTCAGGCGGCGCCTCGACCGCTCTGCGGCGAATGCCGGCGATTCGCGGTCCGATCGCCCGCTGCCTCGACAGGCGAGGCACCGCGACCGTGCCGCAGAAAGCGAAGCGGCGGCGAACCCCTCAGATACGAGCGGTGATCGCCGCAGGCAAACGGAGCCCTCTGCCGAAGGCGCGCCCAAGTCCGGCCGCAAGCGCCGGCGCGGCCGTCGGCGGCGGCGGCCCGAGGCTACGGGCGAGGGACCGTCGAGCCCGTCGGCCGAAATCGCGCCGCGCGAATCAAGACCCGAAGCGCCCCCCTCCGCACCGGAGGCGGAGGGCTCGAGCACGGAGGCGCCCCGTGAAGGCGGCCAGCGCAAACGCAGACGGCGCGGCGGGCGCCGGCGCAAGCGCAAGGGAGGTCCGGATGGCGGTGCTCCGCCCCCGCCCGCCTGAGGCGCCGCGACCCTTCATCACTTCGCAAACTCGATCGTTCCGAGATCGATGACGATGCGCCCCTCGGTGTAGAAGTCGGCGTTGAGCCGCCTCTCCCCGACGCTCGTAAAGACGAGCGCGTTGACCGACATCGTGTCCGCATACTCGACGTCGCCGCCGCCCGGCCCGGCGAACTCGGAGTTGCGGACCTCCTGCACGTGAAAGTGGTAGTGAAAGGGGGCGAGATAGCCGGCCTCCACCATCGCCGCGGGCGCGTAGTACTTCTGATCGTGGGAGCGGTGGATCGGCGGATAGAGAGTCGCGCGCGGCCGGGCCTCCGCCAGGTCGAGGATGCCGCCGTACTCGGTGCTCACGTCCTCGCGGTCGCGCTGCGCCTGCGGAAAGAGCTGGTTCGCGCTCGCCGGATCGAAGACGAGCCACTCCGCGAGGCGCACGGTGAGCAGGTCGGGCCAGGAGAGGCGATGGCCCCACTCGCGCAGACTCTGCGGGCCGGTGTTGAGCGTGCTCGCCGAGACGATCGCGTCGGGGTGAAAGTGCTCCTTGCCCGCAAAGCGCGCTTCCAGCGCGGCGAGAAGGGCCCCCGACGACTGCCCGATCCACTCCGGATGCGCCGCTGCCACGCGATCGAGCACCGGCAGGTGCCGAAGGCGAAGCCCCTGGCGCTGCTCCGGACCGAGCGAGGCGACGAGATCGCGGTATTGCTCCCACCTGGCGCGGTTCTCCTCGCGCCGCAGGTACTGCAGCCGCAGGACTTCCTCCCGCGTCCGCGCAATCACCCCGAGTTCGACGTAGCCGAGGCGCAGGTCGCTCAGCAGCGGATCGTCGGAATCGAGGTCGGCGAGGCGCTGCTGCCAGAGATCCGGTTCGCCAAGACGGTTGAGCAGTTCCCACGCTGCAAGGCGCCACTGGGCATGCACGACGTTGCGCGGCGGCTGGGCGACGACTTCGAAAACGACCTCGCGGATGTCGCGCCCCCCGTGCAGTCGCTCAAGCGCGAGGCGCTCGGGCCGCATTTCGTCCGTGAAGGAAGGCGACGGGCGGTAAAGAGAGCGAACCAGCGCGGGCGTCATCTCGACCCAGCCGCGCTCCGTGATGAGTTCGCACGCCCACTCGACGAACCCCCACGCGGGATGGGTGGGCAGGCGGTACTCGAGGACGGCCCTGGCCTCGTCGGGGTTCCGCTCTTCGAGTTGCCGCCACGCCGCGGCGCGGAACTCGAGGGAGTGGCCCGGGCCGCTGACGATCTCCTTGAGATGATCGATGCGTCGAGGATCGTCGGAGTGTCTCAGCCGGGCCTGCTCCATCGCCGCCGCCTGCTCGCGCGACGTCAGACGCGGGTCCGTCATCGCAGCGATGGGATCGGCGAAGTCGCGCGGTGCGCCGCAGCCGGCGAGGAGCAGGGAGGACAACGCGGCGCACGTCAAACACGCAATGGCGAGGCTGGTTTCCCGGAGCATGGCCGATTCTAGTCGCCGGCTCTTCCCCTCCTTCATCTGGATCGTGCGCCGGCGCGGGTTTACCATTGATCAGCCTCGAACGTCCCGGACGGAACGCCCTGCTCATGGCCAAGACGGCAGAACCAACGCTCTTTGAACAGGTTGAACGGGTCATCAACCTCATCCGCCCGGCCATGCAGGCCGACGGCGGAGACGTCGAACTTGTCGAAGTCACCGACGAGGGCGTGGTCCGCATCCGCTTTCACGGCGCCTGCTTCGGCTGCCCGTCGAGCACACTCACACTCCAGTCCGGCATCGAGCGCAACCTCAAGCAGCGCCTGCCGATGGTCAAGAGCGTTGAGCCGGTGAACTGACGCGGCGCGGGGCGTTGGGACTCCGGTGGAGTGAGAAGCGCTCCGCTGCGCAGAGCCTTCGCGTCGCGGCTCACCAGATCCCACGTCCGGTGCGAGGCGATTGACATTGCCCGCCCAGGGCGCGATTGTTCGGACATGATCTCCACACTCGCTCTCGTGTCGGTGGTTTCACTGGCCGCCGCTCCCCCGGCCGACCTGGTCATCGAAAACGCCCGGATCTGGAGCGACGGCCTGGCGGGCCTCGCCCCATTCGCCGCCGTGCGCGACGGCCGCTTCGTCCACGTCGGCGAGCGCGATGCGCAGTGGATCGGCCCCGGCACGCACGTGCTCAATGCGCAGAACCGCATCGTCATCCCGGGCCTCATCGACTCGCACGTCCATATGCTCGGCGGCGGCACGAACCTCGCGCAGGTCCAATTGCGCGACGTGGCCGACAAGGAGGAGTTCATCCGCACCGTCGCTCAGTGGTCCCGGACGTTGCGCCCCGGCCAGTGGATACTCGGCGGGCGCTGGTCGGTCGAGAGTTGGACCAGCCCGGAATCGCCAACGAAGGAATGGATCGACGAAGCGACCGGCGATCATCCCCTCTTCCTGAGCCGCATGGATGGACACTCGGCCCTGGTCAACTCCGCGGCGCTGCGGCTGGCGGGCATCACGAAAGACGGCCCGCCCGACCCCGTTGGCGGCGTCATCGACCGCGACCCGCAGACCGGCGAACCGACGGGTATTCTGCGCGAGTCCGCGATGCACCTCGTCGCGCGGTTCATTCCCGAGCCTTCTGATGATGACAAGGTTGATGCCCTCCGCGCCGCGATGCAGCACGCGCTCAACCACGGCATCACCGCCGTCTCGGACATCCCGTCCATGGGCGATCTGACTGCGTACGAGCGCCTCGCGGCCGATGACGCCACGTCCATGCGCCTGTTTCTCTATCCCACCGCTGACGACTGGGAATCGGCCGCATCGCGCGTGCGGCGCTTCAACGCCCGGCCCGGCTGGGTGGAAGTTCACGGCTTCAAGGCCTACCTCGACGGCAGCCTCGGCTCGCGCACCGCGATGATGCGGGCGCCTTTTTCCGCGAACCGACCCGACCGGCCCGACTGGCGCGGCCTCTTTGCTGAAGGCGTCGAGGATGGGACCTTCGCCCGCAACCTCAAGGCGGCGCGGAGCGCGGGACTCCAGGTCATCGTCCATGCGATCGGTGATGAGGCGAATCACTTCCTGCTCAACTCTCTCGCCGCGGAGTTTCCCGACCTGCGCGCGGCCCGCTGCCGCAGTGAGCACGCTCAGCACCTTCTGCCCGAGGACATCCAGCGTTTCGGCGACCTCGGCGTCATCGCCTCCATGCAGCCCTACCACAAGGCCGACGACGGCCGCTATGCCGAGGCGATCATCGGCCCCGAGCGCAGCCGGTCGAGTTACGCCTACAAGTCCCTCCTCGACGCCGGAGCCATCCTCGCGTTCGGCTCTGACTGGCCCGTGGTGTCGATCGACCCGATGCTTGGGATCGAGGCGGCGGTGACGGGGCGCATCCTCACCGGCGAGGTGTGGCAGCCGCAGGAGAACATCACCGTCGGCGAGGCGCTGCGCTGCTACACCTCACGGGCGGCGTATGCACTCGGCAAGGATGATGAGATCGGCCGCATCGCGCCGGGATACCGCGCCGACTTCGTCATCCTCAATGCCTCGCCCTTCGACCGCGATCCGGACTGGAGCGCCATCAAACCCGTTGCGGTGTATGTCGAGGGCGTGAAAAGGCATGAGTCGCGGTGATCTCTTCGGTGCCGGTCAGGGCCGATTCGACGTTTCAATGAGTGCTGCCAGCGCGTGCCTCGCCGCTCCCGCATCGATCGCCTCGCGCGCACGGGCCGCTCCCTCGGCCAGGTTCTGCGCCAGCCCCGCGACGAGAAGTGCGGCTGCGGCGTTGAGCACGGCCATCTCCCGCGCCGGACCCGCTTCGCCGTCGAGCACCTGCACGATGATCCGGGCTGCATCATCGAGATCGGCGGCGGCGATCGCTTCCGCGCCTCCCGCAACTGACTCGACGCGGCTGCGGACTGCCCCGTCGCGCACTTCGCTGATGCGATTGGCGCCGCCGGTGGCCAGTTCATCCAGCCCGCCCGCGCCGTGCACGACCATGGCGCGCTCCGAACCAAGTTGCAGCAGCGCCCCCGCAAGCAGGTCGGTGAGGTGCGGCGCATAGACGCCGATGAGTTGCCGCCGCGCCCCCGCCGGGTTCGTGAGCGGACCGAGGAGATTGAAGATCGTCGGAAAGCCCAGCGCCCGCCGAGCCGGCATGGCATGACGGATCGCCGGGTGGTGATGGATGGCGAAACTGAAGCACACGCCCGCCTCTTCGAGGCAGCGCGCCTGAACCTGCGGCGAGGCGTTGACGTTCACGCCGAGACGTTCGAGGACTTCCGCCGAGCCGCGCCCCGTCCGCGAGCGGTTGCCGTGCTTGGCGACGCGGGCGCCCGCCCCGGCGGCGACGAGTGCTGCGGCGGTCGAGACGTTGAAGGTCTTGGGCGCGCCCCCCGTGCCGCAGGTGTCGATGATGGAGTCGCGCAGGTCCGAAGGCGCGGGCACGGGCGTGACGTGCTCGCGCATGACGCGGGCAGCCCCGACCAGTTCCTCCACCGTCGGCCCGCGCAGCGCCAGAATCGTCAGCAGCGAGGCGATGGGCGCCTCGCCCGCTTCTCCCCGCATGATGATCGAGAACGCTTCATATGACTCCGCCTCGCCGAGGCATGGCGCGGCGAGCGCCGCGGCGAGGAGGGTCTGGAGTCGGGCGTTTGAGTCGGTCGCCATCGCGGGCCGATTATACCAGCACGCCTGCAGCGCCTGGCCGCGGCTGCGGCTGCGGCTGCGGCTGCGGCTGCGGCTGCGGCTGCGGCGCTTCGATCGTATCATCCATGGGGCGCCACCGTCTGCCCCCCTTCTGATGTGGAGCGTCCATGCATCGCTTGAACCGCCACCTGACTATCTTCGCCGCGCTGGCGGCGTGGTGCCTGCTCGCCGGCTGCCTCGAACGCAAGGAGCGGATCATCGTGAGCGCCGACGGGTCCGTTGAGTTGCGCCTCCTCGTGGAGGGAGAGGATGCGGCGGACATGGATGAGGGCGACCGCCTGCCGCAGCCGGGCGGGGTGTGGGAGGTTCGGCGCACGACGCGCGACACGCCCGATGGCAAGCGCCTCCACCGCCTTGAGGCGAGGCGCATCGTACCCGGCGGAGTCGAGCTGCCGTCTTCGTACGCGCCGCGCGGCGACGCGCTGGAGAAGGCGTATCTCCAGTTCCCCGGCGAGTTGCGCATCGAGCAGCGCCGCGACGGGTGGTACTACCACTTTACGCGCACGTATCAGCCCCGCGCCTACGCCCAGGTCGGCTTCCTTCAGGACATCGCGGGCGAGCAGGCGGGCCGTTTCGCGCAGAACCGCGAGGAGGGCCGGGAGCCTGGGCTGGTGGAGTTCAAGGGCGTCTCCGAAGTGCTCGTGAAGTTCGCCGTCGCCAAGGTGGAGATCTTCGCGCGCGAGGCCTTTCTTGAGACGAATCCGAACACCCCCCAGGACGTCTGGCTCGCGGTGCGCGAGGCGCTGGACCAGTTGCGCGCGGGGGCCGACTACGACCGCCTCGCCGCCATCCTCCAGAACGCCGGCCGGGAGGACAACTCGAAGGTCTTCGAGGAACTCGAGCGCGAGTTCGACACGGCGACGCTCAACACGATCATCAGCACCCTTCAGAAAAGTCCGTTCGTCGCCGGCACCGGGGCCTTCCGCCAGCGCTACGAGTTCCACAAGAAGGCGTTCGAGATTACCGAAGACCTCGGCGATGACCGCTTCGAAGTCGCGGTGCAGATGCCCGGCACGATCATTGCGCACAACGGCGACCGCCAGGCCGGCGATTCCGTCATCTGGGTCTTCCCCGGCAAGATGCTCTACGACCGCAAGGTCGAACTCATGGTGACGTCGCGCGTGGAGAACTGAGCGCCGCGGATCCGTGCAAGGGCGGATGCGTCATCGCTCGCTCTCGACCTGCGCGGGCGCCGCCGGCGGTGCGATCAGCCCGCCTGAACGCCGCCCCGGGCGCGAACGTCCGGCGCCGGCGCGTTCACCGTGCGATGACGGACGATCTGGCCCTCGTGCATGTAGATGATGTCCTCGGCGACGTTGGTCGTGTGGTCGGCGATGCGTTCCAGCGCCCGCGAAACGCCGAGCATGTGAATGAGCCGTTCGAGTTCGTCCGGACTCTGGCGGATGCCGTTCTCGACGCGCGTGTACATCTCACGGTTGATGGCGTCCACCTCGTCGTCGGCCGCGAGCACCTGGTACGCCAGCGCGGTGTCCTGGTGGACGAGTGAGTCGAGCGCGCTCTTGAGCATCCACTGCGCCTTCTCCGACATTCCAAAGAAGTCGAACGGCATCTTCGTCGGCGGCTGGCTCGACAGATAGAACGCGCGGCTGGCGATGTTCGTCGCCAGGTCGCCGATGCGCTCCAGGTCGTTGTTGATCTTCAGCACCGCCACCACAAAGCGCAGATCCTGCGCCACGGGTTGGTGCAGCGCCAGGACTTTGAGGCACTCTTCCTCGAGTTCCACCTCGGCCCGGTCGATCTCCGCATCCGCCTTGATCACCTGCGTCGCCAGGCGGCCATCGCGGTTCTGCACCGAGAGCACCGCCCGGTGGACGCTCTCTTCGACCAGCGCTCCCAGCGAGAGCAGGCCCTTCTTGAGCCGCTCAATCTCGTGGACAAGGTGCTGTGACATGAATGGCTTTCCTCCACGCGCGCGATGAGGCTCTGCGAATCCCGGGGCGGGTCCACGCCCACGATGAGGCTCTGCGAATCGTGGGGTGCGTCCGCGCGCCCTTCCCCACTCCGATCACCCGAACCGCCCCGTCACGTAGTCCGCCGTTTCCGGCAGGCGCGGATTGGTGAAAATCTCCACCGTCGGGCCATACTCGATGAGGTGCCCGAGGTACATGAACGCCGTGAAATCGCTCACCCGAGCCGCCTGCTGCATGTTGTGCGTCACGATGAGGATGGTGTACTCGCCCTTGAGTTCGTGGATGAGGTCCTCGACCTTGCCCGTGGCGATCGGGTCGAGCGCCGAACACGGCTCATCCATGAGCAGCACTTCCGGCTCGGCGGCAATGGCGCGGGCGATGCACAGGCGCTGCTGCTGGCCGCCCGAGAGGCCCAGCGCCGTCTCGTGCAGCCGGTCCTTGACCTCTTCCCACAACGCCGCGCCGCGCAGGCTGCGCTCGCAGACCTCGTCAAGCACGCGCCGGTCGCGCTCGCCGTCGATGCGCAGCGAGTAGACAACGTTCTCGTAGATGCTCATCGGAAAGGGATTGGACTTCTGAAACACCATTCCCATCCGCTTGCGCAGTTCAATGACATCCACGCTCCGGCCGTAGATCGAGTCGCCGAGAAGGCGCATGTCGCCGGTGATTCGCACGATGTCGAGCAGGTCATTGAGGCGGTTGACGGAGCGCAGCAGCGTCGACTTGCCGCACCCCGACGGGCCGATCAGGGCAGTCACCTTTCCGCGGGCGACCGGCATCGAAATGTCGAAAAGCGCCTGCTTGGGCCCGTACCACAGGTTGAAGCGGTCGATCTCGAGAACCGGCTGCTCCGAGGCGATCGCCTCATGGACGACGGGCGCCACGTCCTCGCCGGCGGCGATGGCCCTGAGGCGATCACGTCCGGGCGCCGGCGGCGCAGCGCCCCCTCGTGCGGCTCGGGTGGTGGATTTCGGTGCGGCGGTTCCCAACGCAGTCATCTCCGTCTCTCCCGGACTCAGAACTGACCCCCGACGAACTTGCGGCGCAGCCTGAGGCGCAGCCACGCTGCGGCCAGGTTGAGTGCGGCGATGATGGCGATCAGCAGGAGCGTCGTCGTGAAGACCATGGGCTTGGCTGCTTCGCTGTTCTGGCTCTGGAATCCCAGATCATAGATGTGAAAGCCCAGGTGCATGAAACTCCGCTCGACGTGGAAGTAGGGTGCGATCGAATTGATCTCGCCGGGCAGTTCCGGCGCGAGTTTCACGGCGCCGACGAGCATGAGCGGCGCCACCTCTCCCGCCCCGCGCGCCATCGCGAGGATCATTCCCGTCATGATTCCCGGCATCGCGCGCGGCAGCACGATGCGCTTGATCGTCTGCCACTTGCTCGCCCCGCAGGCGTAGGATCCCTCGCGCATCGAGTTCGGCACCGCCGCCAGCGCCTCCTCCGTCGCCACGATCACCACCGGCAGCGTGAGCAGCGCCAGCGTGAGCGACGCCCAGAACAGCCCGCCGGCCCCGAAGGTCGGTCCGCTCGCAGACTTGGCCTTGAAGAACAGGTCGTCGATGCTCCCGCCGATCAGGTAGCAGAAGAACCCCAGCCCGAACACGCCGAAGACGATGCTCGGCACCCCCGCGAGATTGTTGACCGCGATGCGAACGGCCGAGACGATCGCCCCCGCCTTTGCGTACTCGCGAAGATACAACGCTCCCAGGACGCCCAGCGGAACGACGAGCAGCGACATGATGACCGTCATGAGCACCGTGCCGAAGATTGCCGGGAAGACGCCGCCTTCGCTGTTCGCCTCGCGCGGGTTGGCGGAGAGGAACTCGCCCCAGCGGGAAAGGTAGATCGCCGCCCTCGCCTTGAGGCCGAGTCGATTCGCGGGATAGGCCCGGACGATCTCCGCCACTTCGAGATGCTTCTCCTGCCCTTGCGCGGTGCTGAGCACCAAGACGAATCGGGCGTTCTCCTCGTTGAGAAGCCGGATCTGCTCGCGGAGGCGGGTGAAGGCCTCTTCGACGTCGCGCTGCACGATCTCGAATCGATCGGCCGCGGCCCTGGCCTGCGGCGAGTCGGCGCCGTGGTCGATCTCCGCCTGCCGCAGCGCGAGCCGAGCCGCTTCCTGCTGCGCGTTGAGCCGCCCGATCTCGCGAACCTCCAGCCGCCGCCGCTCCTCCCAGCGCCGTCGCGCGGGACCGTGGTGCTCCCGAAATGCGGCCCAGGCAGTCTCCGGGGTGTCGGCGGCGACGGCGCCGTCGATGAGAAACGCCTTCGGCTCTCCGTAGAACCTCCCCCACTCAAGGCGCTCCACGACCATCGCCCACGGCGGACGCTCGATCCGGGCGATCTCGAAATCAGAGACCCACGCAAAGTGCTCTCCGGTCAGTTCGTAGTTGCCGATGCGCACAAGCCGGCGGCGCGATCGCCCCTCTCCCTGTGCGAGCAGCGCCGTCGCGTGCGTCCTTGCCTCGCCCTCGAGCCGGTCGAGCACGTCGCCGCCCGGCTCGTACCGTTCGGCGCGCGTCACCTCGCCCATCATCACGCGGCCGTCATGGAGAACGAAGCGCTCGACGGACAGCGGTCGGAAGGTGCGCATCCCCTGCACGAGCACGAGCGCGAGCAGGCCGAGGATCATCAGCAGCGCCACGGCCAATGCGCCGCCGGTGAGCCAGACCATCGGCTCACCGTGCGCCAGGAGCGACGATCTCGCGCGGCGCCGCGAGGAACGGCGCAGCGGGGTCAGCGGCTCGCGGCCCGCCGCCGACCGCGATCGGAGCGCCGGGGTGTTGATCGCGTGCGTCACAGTTGGTACGCCCTCCTGCGGAAGCGCAGACGCACCATCTCCGCGACCGTGTTGAGCAGGAAGGTCATGGCGAAGAGGACCAGAGCCGCAAAGAAGAGCGTGCGGTAGTGCGTGCTGTGGCGCACCGCCTCGGGAAGTTCCACGGCGATGTTGGCCGAGAGAGTGCGAAAGCCGTTGAAGATGTTCCATTCCATGACCGGGGTATTGCCGGCGGCCATGAGGACGATCATGGTCTCGCCGACAGCGCGGCCCAGGCCGATCATCACCGCGCTGAACAGGCCGCTCATCGCCGTGGGCAGAACGATGCGCACGGCGGTCTGCCAGCGCGTCGCGCCGGCGCCGAGCGAGGCGGCGCGCAGATGCTCAGGCACGGTGGAAAGCGCATCCTCCGCGATGGTGTAGATGATGGGGATGATCGCAAAGCCCATGATGAACCCGACGATCAGCGCGTTGCGCTGGACGTAGGTCCCGACGAAGGAGCCTCGCGGATCGAAGCCCGCCGCCGTCAGGACAAAGGCGAGGAGCCAGGCGGCGCCGAGCGCGCCCGCGGCCGCGCCCGCGAACTTGACGACGTCCGCCGCCGCCGCACGCCGCCGCGACCATTCGCGCGACCGCGGCCGCAGCCACGGATTGACGATCCGCGACGTGAAGACGGCGCTGAGGATCGCGCTGAGCGGCGCCAGCAGAAGCATCCACGCGCCGAGGCCCGAGCCGATCTGCCCGTCCAGCCACAGGCGCAGGTCGCCGGCGAAGAGCAATCGCTCCACAGTCGGCCCGAGCCGCCACGCGAGCACCACGCCGACCGGCGCCACCATCAGGATGAACAGAAACCGCCAGCGGCTGAGTCGGAGCATCGCCGCCTGAGGAAGCAACTGCCACGCCAGCGCGCCTGCCACAAACGTCGCCGGCAGCGCGGCCAGGAGCGTCAGCACCGACGGCACGACGTTTTCCACGAACGGGGCGATGACCAGCGCCGCGAAAAACCCGAGCACGACGCTCGGCAGGCTCGCCATCATCTCGATAGCCGGCTTGATCGCCGACTTGGCGCGCGGATGAAGGAACTCGCTCGTGTACACCGCCGCCAGCAGCGCCAGCGGCACGCCGAAAAGCAGCGAGTACACCGTCGCCTTGATCGTCCCGAAGATCAACGGGGAGAGGCCGAACTTCGCCTCGAAGTCGTCCGTGCCGCTCGAGGACTGCCAGACGTGCGCCGGCCGGGCGTATCCCTCGTACCACACGGGGGCGAAGAGCGTCGCAAGCGTCACTTCGGGATGGCGGAAGTCGAGGATCCACCGATGCAGCGCCGCGTCGCCCAGCGCCACGAGGCCGTCATCCTTGGGCGCCAGAATCACGAGGCGAACCGCCCCCTCACCGGCCCTGAGGTCTGCGAGGAGTTTGCCGCTCGTCACATGGTGCAGGCGCACGCGTCCGTCGGCGTGCCCGACCGCGACGGTGCGCGAACGGGACGACGCCGCCAGCGCCGTCACCGCTGAACGCCGACCGGCAATCAGGTGCGCCCGCACGAGCACGGCGCCGTCGGGGGTCTGCGCGCCGGGGGGCCTGGCGCGGAACCACACGCCGACGTTGCCGCGCGAGTCGCCGACCAGCATCGTCGCCTTGCCGATGAGGAACTCGATCGCCTCCACCTGCGCATCGTCGTCGGCGAGCAGGTCGAGTTCCTCCGCCAGTGCGGCTGCTTCGATGTTCCGCGTGTCGTAGCGCTCCGCGCGCCCGTCTTTCCAGATGAGAATCACGCTGTCGCCCCTGCCGCTCAGGAGCACGCGCATCGGCTCGCCCCGGCCCGGCGCCGCGGCAAAGGGAATCGCTCCCTCGCGGACCGTGCGCGTGACCTTCTTTGTCAGCAGGTTGGTGCGCTCCGTCACCTGCTCGATCCGCAGTTCGCCCTCGGCCGTCAAAGCGACGAACGTGCGCCCCGTGGTTGATTCGATGTGATCGATGAGGCGGATGGACGACGCGCTGACCGTGATGGGATCGTCGAGCGTCAACTCGAACGAATCGAATCGGAATTCCGTCTCGGAGAGACGACTGAGAACGCCGCGTCGGCCGTCGTGCTCCGTGGCGGCGGTTGCGCCGATCGCCAGTGACCGCAGACGCGGATCGACTTCCGCCTCACCAACCAGGTTCGACGCAAAGCCGAGTCGCGCGAAGCGCACCGTCCCATCCTCGTACCCCAGCGCGGCCGTGTCGGCGGACATGGACCACGCCGTCAAACGCGGTCGGCTGAACTCGTGAGCCGTCTCGATGGTCTCGCCCGTTGCGGCGTCAAAGACGATGATTCGATCGCCGCCGAGCATTGCCGAACCAAGCGTCCGGCTTTCATTCAGCATCAGTCGAGACGGCGCCGGCTCCGTTGCGCCGAGAAGCGCGGATGGCTTCTCTTCGCTCCGCGCCGGCAGAAACAGCGGCGCCGCCACCCAGACCAGGAACACGGCGACGGCGGACACGGCCGCGATGGTCCCCACCCCTCCAACGGTGATCACCACGCGCGAAACCACGTCCATCAGCCGCACGGCGCGGCGCGTTCGCCGCTGACGCCGGCGCCCCGTGAAGGACGCAGCCTCGGACGGACTCGATCTGTCACGCTCGGGCGCCAAAGACGGGCAACCGCCGTCAGGCCGTCGCCCGCGAACCTGCGCCGCACCGGAGCGCCTCGTTCGACGCTGCGGCGGCGCCTCCCCTCCACGCCGGCTCAGCGAAGGCCCAGTTTCTCCAAGGTCTCCTTCGCGATCTCGGCGGGAACGGGGTAGTACCCGTCCTTCATCACGTCTGACTGACCCTGCCTCGAGAAGATGTATCGGATGAACTCACGACGCAGGGGGTCCAGCTCCGAGCCGGGCTTGTGGTTCACGTACACATACAGGAACCGGGCGAGCGGGTACTCTCCGGTGTACGCGTACTCCGGCACGGCCGGAATGAACGGGCTTGACGCATCCGCAGCCAGCGGCACCGCGCGAACGTCCGCGGTCTTGTAGCCGATGCCGGAATAGCCGATCGCCCACCGATCCGCCGAAACTCCCTGCACCACCGATGAACTGCCCGGCTGCTCCTTGACGGAGTCCTTGAAGTCGCCCTTGAAGAGAGCATGCTCCTTGAAGTAGCCATAGGTGCCCGAGGCGGAATTGCGACCGTAGAGGCTGATCGGCTGGGTCGCCCACCCGCCCGTGAGGCCGAGCTGGCCCCAGCGGGTGATCTCCTCGTCATGTCCCCCCCGACGCGACTTGGAGAAGATGGCGTCCACCTGCTGGAGCGTCAGCCCGTCGATCGGGTTGTCCTTGTGAACGTAGACCGCGAGCATGTCGATGCTCGTCGGAATCGCCGTCGGCTTGTAGCCGTACTTCTTCTCGAACTCATCGATCTCCTGGCTCTTCATCTCGCGGCTCATGGGACCGAAGTTGGCGGTGCCCTCGATGAGCGCGGGCGGCGCGGTCGAAGACCCCTTGCCCTCGATCTCGATCTGCACGTTGGGATACATCTTGAGGAACCCCTCGGCCCAGAGCGTCATGAGATTGTTGAGCGTGTCCGAGCCGATGCTCTTGATCGTCCCCGAGACCCCCTTCACCGGCGTGTATTCCGGCAGACCGGGATCGACGCTGACCTGCGCGCCCGCCGGCCCCGTCGCGATCGCCATCGCCAGCGCCACGCTGCCCATCCATCCTGTGTGCTTGTACGCCATCGAGAATGCTCCTTGGCAAGTGTCTCTGAAGTGCCTTCCAGTCACGTTGCCAAAGCGTACTGCTCGACTGTTAGCGTTCGGTTCATCGAACGATAGATTCGGATAAGCGTGAGTGCCCCAACGCCGCAACTCCAGCCGCGGACCGGGGCGGAGCCGCCTCCCTGAGCAAGCCCCGGCATTGAGTAGGCCGTGGCATTGCCCGGGTCTCCACAGGGCGGTCCCGCCCACATCCCAGCCAGCAAGCGCTCCGGGTTCGCGAGCGGCGACATCATCGGATCAGATCACACAATCGCTTGCGGATCACCTCCGGACGGTCGCTGGCAACTCGAACGTCAAGTTCCCCCGCCGCGCCGCCGCCGCCGGCGCAGGATTTTTCATTTTCTTCTCCATTTCTCCGGTTTCCCGCTTGCACCCGGGGCGGATGGCGGTACATTAATCCCGAGCAGCGCCGGGGTTCGCCGCGGCACGATGCGAACCTCGGGGGGCCGGCCAGAGTCACGATGGCCACGCCGGGTCGCTGCCTCGTTCCATGGACGTGAGCCATTCCGGTGGTGATAGGCGCTTCGCCTCACCTCGGGCCGGGGCGGGATGCGGTGGATGGCGCCGGCATCTCGTGGATGTCGCTCATCTTCGCCTTGACCAGGAGAAGCCTCCATGTCAAAGTCAAGGGAGAATCTGAGAATCGGCGGAAGAAGTTCCGGCAGCGCTCGAAGCGACCTGGCACGAGCCCAGAGACTGCTGGATTAACGTCGAGTCGGTGCATAGGCGTTTTCAGGCCAAACAGGCAGTCGCGACTCTCGCCGGGTGCGTGTTTCCCCGCACCATCCTGACGAAACCAACCCCTCCGGCGCGCGTTTGCCTGCGCGCAACACCTGTTTGGAAGTGACTTTCTGAAGAATGGACGGGGCTCCCTGCCGCGCCGGGGGCTGGCGCGTACGAATCCTCGCGCCGCGCGCACGAATCCCCGCGCCCCACGAACGCGCCGCGCGCCGGCGCGGCAGGGAACTCCGGGGAAACGCGCGAATGGAGAAAGGAAACAGCAGTTGCGCGCAGGGAACCTTCCCCCACCACCACCCCATTCGTCAGGTTCCCCGGGGGATTCGTCAAGTCTTCCCCGGATTGAGTTGACGGCGCGCCGCAACCGGAATAGCGTGGTT
>JBDIVQ010000024.1:0-38117 GCA_039794345.1 Phycisphaerae bacterium
GGCCGCCCAGGCGGCGAGGCGGGCCGGCATCACCCGCATCCGCTTCCTCGCCGGCGATCGCCACCAGGACACGCACCGGCTGGCCCGAAAGGCGGGCGAGGCGGGGCGACGCACGGTCGGGATGCTGCGGCGACAGAGCCCGCCAGACCGCACTTCATCTCCGACTCAGGGCTGAGCGCGGCTGACGAAATCTTGGGAATAATCGGACCTCCGGGCGGCTTCTCGGTAGAATGATCTGGACAGTCTCTTCCGATCGGCCGCGACCGGGGATGCAAGTGACTCGCATTCGCAGCCGGCCGATTCGGGCTGGTGGCGGTGAAGTCTCCTTCCTTCTTGTGTGCCTTGGGTGAGTTGGGAGGTTGCGGATGAAGCATCTGCCATGCGACGCACTCGATTTTTCGATCTTCAGCAGGCAGATCGTCGTCGGCCTCGGCTCGACGGTGATCGCCGGAGCGACGCAGGCTCAGGATATCGAGTTCGCGAGGCTCAACTTCGTCGGTATCTCCCAAGTGCAGGATGCGATCGCCGTCGACCTCAACGGTGATGCCCTGAACGACATGGCCGTCGTTTCGCAGGGTCGGTTCTTTTTAGCCGTCAACGACGGCCTCGGAGGCGCCGTGGTGCATTCGCGCGCCCTGGAGGAAGGTCGCGGCCCCATTCACGCGGGCGATCTTGATGGCGATGGACGACCTGACATCGTCCACCGCGAGGAAGTCAGCGGACGACTGGCGGTCACGGTTGCGTACAACGCCGGACCGGCAGGACCGCCGACGGTCCACCACTTCGTTCCGCCGTCAGCCTACCAACAGCCCTGGTGCCTGGCCGACTGCGACTCGGACGGGCAGGATGACGTCATCCTCCTCTGGAAGTACTGGAGTCGCAAGCCCGACGTCGTGGCCTATCTCAGCGGGGAGAGAGGAGCGTTCGAGTATTCGCTGCTCTATCGGCATCCCGAGAATTGGCGGCTGCTTGACGTCGTCGCAGGGGACTTTGATCGGGATGGCGATGACGATCTGTGCGCGATCTACGGGCAGATCTGGTACTTTGAGTATTACACGTACTCCGGTCAGACTGAATTACGGTTCCTCTCCAACGACGGGGAGGGCGGGTTCTGGTTCGAGTCCAGTCATCCGCTGCCCTGGCGGGACGGGACGGATTGGATTCCGCAGCGCGTTGCGCTCGGGGACTTGGACGGCGACGGCGATCTGGACGCCGTCACCGTGGCGGCGAGCGAGAACGGCTGGGGCGAGTTCCAGATGATGCCGATGCTCAATTCGAACGGTCGATTCCTGCCGGGCGCGATGAGCCGTTTCGGAAGCACCATGAGCGTCATCGGTTTGGAGGTGGCCGATCTCGACCTCGACGGCCGACTCGATGTCGCGGCGCAGGGCGACAACTACTGGCGCGATGATCCGGGATTGTGGGTCGTGCCAGGTGTCGGCGGGGGCGAGTTCGCGCCGCCGACGTTTCATCGAACGCCGACCACGGGCCGCGGCCTGAGCGCCGCCGACGTCTCCGCTGACGGAAAGTGGGACCTCATGATCCCCTGCGGCGGCTCAGTTCTGGCCCTGCGCAATATCACCATCGTGGATCCCCTGCGACTGGAGCACAGTGCGATCTCTCGCGGCGCCGAGGCGACGCTCACCGTGCACCAGGCCCAGCCCGGCGAGACGGTGGTGTTTCTCGGTTCCTTCGTCGGCGCCGGCGCATCCCGCGGCGTTGCCGGGCTCGGCGCCATGACCCTTGACCTGCTCGATCCGATCCAGGTCATCGGCAGCGCCGTCGCCGACGCCAACGGCGTCGCGGAGTTGACGCTCACTGTGCCCCCCAACGCGCCGCTGACGACGGTCGTCATGCAGGCCGTCATCCGCCGCGGACCGGGCGGGGTGGATTCGGTCAAGACGCCGTTCCGTACGGCGCGCATTCAATTTAATTAATGAGCAAGAGTGTTTGATGTCGCTGACAACCATTTTGTCAAGATCCAGTAGTAGCCTTGTGGGTCTCACCCCGCATTGACTGGTTGCTCGGGGCGTCTGACCGACGCCGGTGTAGCACAGATCAGGAGAGTGTGATGAAAGAGCGAACTCGTCGCGTCATCCTTGAGCGAGGTCGGATAGGACCGTCGATGTCCTTCGTGGTGTTCGGATCGATCGGGGCCGCTGCGGCCAGCGCCCAGACGATTGAGTTCGGAGAGCCCATTCTCTTTCCGGACACGAACGTCTTTTCCCTACTCACCTCCGCGGATTTCGATCGTGATGGGCACAGTGATGTAGTCGTGGGCGTGCGGGAGGGCGCACACATCTACTTCGGCGATGGCCAGGGAGGTCTTTTGCTTGAAGCGATCGTTCCGTACTATGAAGTTCCGCCGCGGATTCTGGCCGCCGACTTCGACGGTGATCACGCCGTCGATCTCGCCTGGATCGACCAGCTTCCCGACCGCTCACTGGTCGTCACCTTCTGGTACAATGGAGGCGACGGCCGGTCTGGAACGCTGATGCACCTCACGCGACCGCGATCCTTCGTTGCGGACATTGCGGCGGCGGATGTCTCGGGCGACGGCAACATCGACCTGCTCATCACGCAGAATCCAAGGACCATTGCTGCGTTCATCAATCAGGGTGGCAGGACGTTTGAGTTTCAAGAGATATACACCTACAACCGCATTGACTCCATCCGTCGCATGGCGGTCGGAGATGTGGACGGGGACGGCGATTCGGACATCGGCGCTATCTTCCAATACTCCTATTTCAACTATCACAATTACTATGACATCAAGGACACTCACGCCGCGATTCTGACGAATGAAGGATCCATGTCCTTCCATCAGGCCGCCGAGGTTCAGCTGCCGTGGCAGACGGATGACGTCATCGCCTCGGACCTTTCGGTCGGCGACATCGACGGCGACGGCGACCTTGACATCGCCACCGTCGGCTGGCGGGATCGGGGCCAGACGCCGAATGTCGTCGCCCTTCTTGAAAACGAAGGGAGTGAGGCCCTTCAGATTGCGGGACTCCATGATGTCCCCGGGAGTTTTCAGGGACTTGAGTGTTCTCTCGTCGTACGCGATCTCAACACGAATGGTCGGCTTGATGTCGCTGTGGCGGAACACGGCGATTTCACTGAAGGGCTGTACGTGCTCCAGAATGACGGCGACTGGTCTTTCACCATCCTCGACCCTGTACTCAGCGACGCAGAAGGATCTGCACTGCTGGCGGTCGATCTGACTTCCGACGGCCAACTGGATCTGGTTCAGACTTCCTGGGAGGGGTTCGCGATGATGCAGAACATCACGATTCTCGCGGGCCCGACTTATTCGCATTCCACACTGGTTCGCGGTGAGCTCGCCGAGTTCATCGTCACCGGCGCTCGGCCGGGCGAGCGCGTGCACTTCCTGTACAGCCTGGGTGGAAGCGGACCCTCGCGCGGAGTGCCAGCGCTCGGCGGCCTCACGCTTGACCTTTCCGGATTCATCGCCGCGTTCGGCGAGGCCAGGGCCGACTCAGAGGGTCGGGCCGCGCTTCGCGGTCGTATCCCCAACCGCGCGCCGATTGGTCCCGTTTCGACGCAGGCCGTCATCCGCCGCGGACCGGGCGGGGTCGATTCCGTCAAGACTCCCTTCCGCACGGCTCGGATTCAGCCCTGATTGGCGGGCGTGCGGCGTTGGATTGACGAGCAAAGCGGCTCGAATGCGTCGTGCACCGCGAGGGACCGGCGGACCCTACACTGCACCAGCCATGAATGAGCCTGTGGACAGGGATGACGAAACCGACGCCTCTCATGGAGCAGTCCGCACCGATCGCGACCCCGGCGCCGGCGGCCCGGCCGCGCGGTCGGAGCCGGCGGCGGACGCAAAGGCTCCGGCCTTCAAATACATTCACAGCGCCAATCTCCCCGACCTGCTCGAACATCTCAACATCACCGTCATGGCCACGACGTTTCAGGCCGGGCGCGTGCTGTCCTTCTCCGGCCACGGCGGTCGCTGCTCGCTGCTCATGCGCGCGTTCACGCACCCGATGGGGCTGGCGCTCGCGCCGGACCGGATGGCGCTGGT
This sequence comes from Phycisphaerae bacterium, assembly GCA_039794345.1. Taxonomy (GTDB): domain Bacteria; phylum Planctomycetota; class Phycisphaerae; order Phycisphaerales; family UBA5793; genus UBA5793. Next base: position 4,052 of record JBDIVQ010000024.1, read on the forward strand.
GTGCGGCAACCAGGTCGTTCATCTCGTCAACCAGACCGACCTCGTCGATCAGGAGGGTCGGCGGCCGGACTACGACGCCTACTTCGTGCCGCGGCGCATGCACGTGACGGGCGACATCGCGGGACACGAGGCGGCATGGGGCGTCAACCCCGACGCGGGGTCCGGCGCGGGCGAAGATCTGCTGCGCTCTCTGTGGGTGGTGAACACGCGCTTCTCGTGTCTGGCGACGCTCGATCAGGACTGGTCCTTTGTGCCGCGCTGGCGGCCTTCGTTCATCACCAAACTCGCGGCCGAGGACCGTTGCCATCTCAACGGCATGGCGATGGAGGGAGGCCGGCCGCGCTATGTCACGATGCTCGCGCCGACGGACACGGCCCAGGGCTGGCGCGACCGCAAGATCGATGGGGGGTGCGTCATCGACGTGCGCAACGATGAGATCGTGGCGCAGGAGATGGCCATGCCGCACTCGCCGCGCCTCTACCGCGGCCGGTTGTGGGTGCTCGAGTCGGGCCGGGCCGAATTGCAGTACGTCGATCCCGAGACGGGCCGGCGGCACACGGTGACGCGCCTGCCGGGCTACGTGCGCGGCCTGGCGTTCCACGACCGCTTCGCGTTCGTCGGGTTGTCCAAGGCGCGCGAAAAGAGGATGTTCGGCGGTCTGCCGATCGAAGAGCGCAAGATGGAACTCCAGTGCGGCATCCAGGTCGTCGATCTCGACAGCGGCAAGGTCGCGGCGTTCATTCAGTTCGAGGCGGGGTGCGAAGAGTTGTTCGACGTGCAGGTGCTGCCGAATGCGCGGCGGGCGAACATCATCGGGTTCACCAAGGACACGGTGAACGGCATCTTCGTGCTGCCGAAGGCGAAGGCGGGCTCGCCCGGACAGTTGTAAGCGCGACAAACCGCAAGCGGTCGTGCGGGGACGGCGCGTGGCGATGTCCACAACAGAGCAGCGAGTTAGAGGGAGGCGATCAGTTCAGCAATGACCGCCGTCGCTTGAGTTCGGCGTCGATGAAGCCCTGGATGTCGCCGTCGAGGACGCGCTGCGGGCTCATCACCTCGAAGTTCGTGCGGTGATCCTTCACGCGGTTGTCGTAAATGACATAGGAGCGGATCTGGGTGCCCCATCCGCGATCGACCTTGCCGCCCGCGGCGGCGGCGATCTCCTTCTCGCGGCGCTCCTGTTCCATCTGTTCGAGTTTCGCCTGGAGGATGGAGAGCGCCTGCTTGCGGTTCTGCGGCTGATCCTTGTAGGTGCTGGCGACGACCATCAGGCCCGTGGGCTTGTGGACGATGCGCACCGCCGAGGCGACCTTGTTGACGTTCTGCCCGCCGGGGCCCGACGATCGGGCAAAAGCCGTGATTTCGAGGTCCTTGTCGGGAATCTCGACGGTGGTCTCCTCAAACTCGGGCGTCACATCGACGGTGGCGAAGGAGGTCTGCCGCTTGCCCTGAGCATTGAAGGGCGAGACGCGGGCGAGACGGTGCGTGCCGCGCTCGCACTTGAGATAGCCGAAAGCGAAAGGGCCCTTGACGTGGAAGGTGACGGAGTCGATGCCGACTTCGGTGCCGTGCGATTTCTCGAGTTCCTCGACCTTCCAGCCCATATGCTCGAAGTAGTAGATGTACATGCGCATGAGCATTTCGGCCCAGTCGTTGGCCTCGGTGCCGCCGTCGCCGGCCGAGATGGTGAAAAAGCAGTTGCGATGGTCGTGCGGGCCGGAGAGCAGCGACTGGAGTTCCACTTTCTCCATGCGCTGCTGGAGGCTGAAGAGCGACGCATCCGCCTCTTCGAGGAGTTCCCTGTCGCTCGCCTCCTTCGCCATGTCGTACGTCAGCCGCGCCTCCTCAAAGTCCTTCTGGACCTTGAGGATCGGGTCGATCTGGGCCTTGTTGACCTTCAGTTCGGCGACGGTTTTCTGCGCGGCGACCTGGTCCGCCCAGAAGTCGGCGCGGCCCATGGTCTCTTCGAGTTCGGCGATTCGCTTGAGTTTGGATTCGACGTCAAAGAGAGTCGCGGATGGTTAAGATCCGCGCCTCAAGATCGTCGATGATGGGCTGGTGTGCGTCGAAGTGCATGGCCCATGATAGGCGCATCGCCTTCAGGGGTTCGGACGAGTGGTCAGCGCTGCGAACTCTGCATCTTCGGACCGCGATTTCAGGGTCGCGGCAGGTACGCCGCCTCTCCCTTGGCGGTGATGCGGGCTGTGCTTGGCGCGCCGGTCGCGCGATCGACGAGTGGAAGGTTGAAATCCAGAACGTAGACGAGGCGCGGCGGCTTGAGGCGCAAGCGGGCCGCCCAGTTGACGGGCACCGGGCGGATCATCGGATCGACCGCGAGCAGAGCCGACTCGCTTCGCCCCGGCTCGATCGTCAGCGTGGTCTGCGGCTGCCAACCCATGCCGGTCTGAAGCGTGGACGCGTCCAGCGTGAGGCGCGCGGTGCGCCCTTCGAGATCGATCCACTTCCACTCGTCGCCCAGCGGATGAAACAGGCGCAGGCCTTTCGCGACTTCCTGGCCCAGCGCCTGGAGGTCGATGGTGAGGAGCGAGTCGGTGAGGTTCTCGATGCTGATGAGCATCGCGCTGCTCGCCGCAAGATCGATCTCGTTGAGGTGAAAGTCGGCGGGGGCATCGGCGACGACCGGCGGATCGGGAATGGGGGGCGGGAAAATCACCCGGGCCACGAACCAGCCGCCGATGATCAGCAGGACGACGATCGCCAGGCTGAGAATGAGCCAGCGCCGCACGTGTGCTCCCTTCACCTCACTTGAAATGTCCCGTCCATGCCGCGATCCGGGTGGGATGGAGAACCGTGGAGTGTATCCCTTCAACAGGGCTGGTCCGGGGGCCGGCGCGTCGTCCAATGACTCGTAAGCCGGAGTCTAACTCGTTTTGGAGTGGCGAGTCGTCGGAGCCTCGTCAAGCGTGAGGACGACGATCTCTTCGCCGGTTACGGTGCTGATGTCGTGGTGAAGGCTGATGATTCTGCGGCCGGTGATCTCTCCGATCATCGCTTCCAGATACGGCCGCGCCGTTTCGATCAGCTGCGTCCGGACCTGCTTGAGGAGGATACGGCCTGCTTCCTGAGGAAGGGTCTTGACGAGTTGCTGTTCCGCGGTGGTCAGCACGCCGTGAAGGCGCACGAGGAGTACGTCGTTGACGAGATGGGCATGGATCTCCTTGGGGCCGCGCCCCATGTACTCCTGCTCGAAGCCCCTCAGGGCGTCGCAAACGGCTGCCTCCATCTCTCCTCGGGTCTTCATGTGTCTTCTCCCGCACGGAAACGCCTGAAGGTCCCTGCATGCCATGCCGGCGGCATCAGCGCGTTTGAGGCAAGCGCACTCAAAGCCGCGCAGATTCAACATTTGCCATGGGGAAATGCCAACTGCGACGAAATCACTGATGACGCTGGCCTGGGCAGATTTGCGTGCTACAATAGGTTGTTCGGTGGAGCGAGGCAAGACAGCGATCGCTTCCACCTTCGGATGACTAAACTAACGGCGGGTCGCAGGAGCGACCGGCCTGTAGAAGAGTAAGCCGACTTGGGCAAGCACTCCACGAGTGCGAGGCCAAGTCGGTTTTCATTTGGGTCCTGATCCGGGTCCGCTCGAACGGTCGGCCATGGCGCCTTTCGAAGGGATCAGCACCAATTCCCCAACCGCCATGGCGGCTGGAGAGGAAGACCGATGACCACCAAGATTCGCAGCGAAAACCCCGAGACCCCCTCGGAGGAGAAGTGGGCTCACATCGGCGAAAGCCAGGGCTGCGCCGATCACCACCACGATCTCATCCATGAACTCAGCCGCACGCTGGATGCACTCTGGCGCTACGACCAGTTCATCGCCAATGCGGATGGTCGGCCGGCGCTTCAGGCGTGCTGGCGCGACTTCAAGAAACAGGAGACCGCATCGATCGCTCAACTCAAGAAGATCATGAAGGCGGAGGTGGCGGCGGAGGGCTTCTGACCCGCCGGGCGGGAAGAAGGCGGCGTGAAGTCGTCCGAGCAGACCCGGCGTGCCGCAGACGGACCATCTGGGCCGCCTCACCGGACGCGGGATCACTGCGGCTGCGACGCAGCCGGAAAGGAGATGGATCATGTCGAGCAGACGGATGAGGTGATGATGTGTCGGAGGTGAAGATGTGTCGGAGGCGACGCCGCGTTGGCGGCGCGCCCGCTCAAGTTCAGCAGTTCTACGAGATCAGAAAGTCAGGGAACACGATGAAACGAATCATTCTGGCATCTGCGGCGCTCTTCGCCGCGGGATGCAACTGTGGAGACACGAAGGACACGGTGCAGAAGGCGCCGGCGCCCGACTACACGCAGCGAAGCACCGTCGTGAACACGGCGGCGGAACCTCAGATCGACTTCGTCGGCGCGCGCGGGCCTGCCGGTGAGGCCGGTGTGAGAGGCGGACAGGGGCCTGCCGGTCAGACCGGGGCCGACGGGTACGCGGCGGCGGGTCAGCGCGGACCCACGGGCGCCGCCGGACCAGTCGGAGAGCCAGGCCGCAGCGGCGCGGCAGGATCCGCCGGAGGACTGGTCGTCGGCCCAACCGGCGCGCAGGGCCCGACGGGCGCGCAAGGCGGAGAAGGCGCTCGCGGAGCAACCGGTGCTCGCGGCGCGAGTGCGGACGGTCATGCCGGCCCGGCTGGTCCGACGGGACCGAAGGGCGCACCCGGGCCGACTGGCCCGACGGGCGTCAGAGGTCCCGACCTCGTCGGCCCGGCGGGTGATGTCGGCGCCGTCGGCCCCGGCGGTGAACGCGGTGGCGCCGGACAGGTCGGCGCCCAAGGCGGCACGACCGCGGGCGTTGCTGGTCCGGTCGGTGAAGTGGGCCCCCAGGGGCCGGCAGGACCGATCGGCCCTTCCGGTCCGCAGGGACCGACGGGCGTCGTCGAGCGCTGGACGTCCTATCGGGACTTCTGGTTCAACGCGGACAGCACCGTCGTTCGTGACGCCGACTGGCGCATGACCGAGGAGGTCGCGGTCTACATGAGGAACAATCCGTCCCTTCAGTTGGGCATCGACGGTTCCTCCAACCCGCGCGCCACGTCCCGTCGGGACATCGACCTGAGCGCCGGCCGCGTCAAGGCGGTGCGCGACGCGCTGATCCAGTCCGGCGTCTCCGCGGACCGCATCAGCAGCGGCCTGTACGGCGACGTGAACTTCCGGCGCGAAGGCCGCGTCGAGCTTCTCATCAAGACGGATCCGCAGGCGCAGGGACAAGCGCAGGCGCCGCGCGACTCCAACTCGCCGGCCCTGGCCGTCGAGCGCTGGGCCTCCTTCCAGGACTTCTGGTTTGACGCCGGGCAGTCCTCCATTCACGCAGCCGATGCGAGCCGAGTCGCCCAGATCGCCGACTACAGCAGGCGGAACCCCACCATGCTCATCGGCATCGACAGCAACTCGAACCCCATCGGCCTCGATCAGCGCAACCCCGAACTCGCCAACCGTCGCAGCAACGCGATTCGCGCGGCGCTGATCGCGGCGGGCGTCCCGGACGCGAACATCCACAACGGCGCCTTCGGCAACGCAGCGCTGCGGCGCGATGGTCAAGTCCAGGTTCTCATCAACACCGATGAGGCGCTGCTGGCTCGCGAGCGATACGCGCACATGGACGGCACCATCGAATCCTGGTCGAACTGCGGAGACTTCTGGTTCGATGCGGGCAACGCCGTCGTTCACCCGGCCGACATGAGCAAAGTGGCTCACATCGCCGAGACGATGAAGCGGGATCAGTCCCTCCAGGTCGGCATCGACAGCCCGGTCAACGGCGGCGGTGCGGATCAGACCGCGCTCGCGACGCGCCGGGCATCCGCGATTCGCGCGGCGCTTGTCGCGGCGGGCGTCCCCTCATCCCGAATCAGCACCGGAGAATACGGCGACGCACGGATGCAGCGCGCCGGAAAGGTCGAAGTGCTGATCATCACGGACCGGTTTGCTCAGCGGCCATGACGCCGCGGCATCCTCGTCGTCCGTTCAATCCGCTCCCCCGCGTGCCTGCACGCGGGGGAGTTTTGCTTGATTGCCGGCGGCAGAGTATTCTGCTCGCATCTCCCCAGGCCAGTCGCGAACGCAGAACCGGGAGCGTCAAGATCGTAACTCCTTGCAAGTGTGAGACATAAGTGTGAGACATGGAGGTGCGCACGCGGAGTGACTGTGCAGTGAGAGCCGAACTTTGCATTTCGTTTGGAATTCCAGTTGCCTTTTCTCTTGACCTCCCTATCATCTGACGACGGCGGCGCCGGTCGAGAACAAAAATCAGACAGCGTCGCCGGTCGGATGACTAAACGAGGGGCAGGCCGCAATTGCGGTCGGCCAATCGATGAGTATGCCGGCTTGGATCAGCACGATGCGTGCAGACCCAGGCCGGTTTTTGTTTTTGGGCGCCGTGCGAGGGCGCCGAACGCCCCAGCACGCGGGCAGGCAGGCAGTGGAGAAGGCCATGAACGACGTCATGTCCCAAGCGAAGCAGACCATGGCGCAACAGATCGCCAAGGCTGCCAGCGCTTTCCACTTCCAGCGGACCGGGCATGCACCCAAGTCCGTCACCGTTGTGCTCGGCGGCGACACGCTGGTCATCTCGCTCTACGGGGCGCTGAGTCCAGCCGAGGCCGCGCTCGCGAGCCAGCCGCAAGGAGCCGCGCAGGTACAGGAGTTCCACCGGCAGCTCTTCGCCAGTTCGGCTGATCCCCTGCGCGAAGCGATCCAGAAAATCACCGGCGTCCAGGTGCGCGAAGCGGCGGCTGAGGTTGAGACGGCCACGGGCACAGTGGTGCATGCCTTCACGAGCGGCACGATGGTCCAGGTCTTCCTCCTCATCGATCCGGTCGCGAATGAACGTTGGCACCGGCAGAGCGAAACACCTCTGGTTCAGGGATGTTAAGCGTGGCAACAGACTTTCAATCGAGGTGTGGTCAAGTCAGAACGAGTCTGATGGTTCTGAAGCGCGGAGGCGAGGATGATCAGCAGACTGTTCGAGACGGACCACCACGGCGTGACGGCAGGCCCCCAGCAGTTATCGTGGGATCCCCCTCCCCAAACACCGCTGCGGCTCCTGTGGCGAAAACATTCGCCGGCGCCCGACCCTCCTCCACCCAGGGCGGGCGCCCGTCTCACGCTGTCGGAACCGGGCCAGGAAAGATTGTAATGAATCGATGCAACGTGAGGTCGTCGGCGCGGCGGGAATCGGAATCGATCGGCGGCTCAGCCGACCATGGCGACCTCGATCGAGCGTGCCGCCGGACGCCGGATCCCTTTCCGCCAGCGCTCTCTTCGCGTCAAATGTCTGTGGCTGCTGCTGATAGTGGAGATTAACTGGGAGGACCGGACCATGACTGAATCAAGAGACAAGAAGGATGCAGGCGAGGCCGGTGACGATCGCCACGAAGTGTTGAATGGAAGACGTCCTCGCGGTGATGCGAAGTTGATAAATGACATTGTGAGCGCCGGTCAAACCAGCGCGACGACTGGCTCCTTCGATGCAGGCGTTGAGATTCCCCCCTCGCGCCCCGGCAAAGAAGAAGAGCCTGCGGCGAAGGCATTCGCCGGCACCCCGCCCTCCCGGTGAGGGGGGGCCGGGGTGCTCGAAGCGCGGCCTCGACCCCCGCACGGAGGGCCGCGGCCACGGGAGCCGATGCTCCGCTGAATTGAGAGGCGCCGGCCGTGCAGAGGGGCACGGCCGGCGCCCGCGGTTGAAAATGTTCGAACCACCTCGAAAGGACACGCAGAATGGGACTCATACTACTCATCATCCTGATCCTCCTTCTCGTGGGCGTGCTGCCCACCTGGGGACACAGTCGCAACTGGGGCTATGGCCCGAGCGGCGGCCTTGGACTGATCCTGCTCATTGTGATCATTCTCCTGGTCATGGGGTACATCCCCCGCGGATTCTGATCACGCAACTCATCGGAGCCCGGCCCGTGCGCTTCGACCACTCAAGAGTCGGGCGCACGGCGACGGCTTCACAAGGAGTTCCCATGGAACTGCGTTACATCCCACCGGGATTGCGAGTCGTCCGCCAGGGCGAGAGCCCACTGAGCGGATCACCGATCCGATCGTACACACAGGTGGCGAAGATCCTCGGGAAGCGATACGGTGCGCCCATCGGCGCGGCGCGCGTTCGGCGCATCTGTCTCGCGGCCGAGACCAAACTGGCCTTTGCGTTTCTGGCCGATCCGCTTCTGCGCGACCTTCTGCTGCACGGTAAGGCGCGGCTTCCGGAGCCGGCGCGTGCCACAACAGAGGAGACCTTCCCCGCCTGGGAGCGTGCGGCGACCTCCTCGCGCCGCACGTTTCGCCGCACACCGCGAGTCAGGAGTCAACCATGAGCCCTCTGCGAATTGCCGGAATCATCATGCTGATCTTCGGGATCGGGCTGCTCATCGTCGGACTGAATGCGTCTGATTCGATCTCAGACCGGATGAGCAACTTCTTCACCGGGCACTACACCGACGCCACCGTGTGGTACATGCTCGGAGGCGCAGCCGTCGCCCTCGGGGGGTTGCTTCTGCTGGTCTTTGGCGGCCGAACGGGCCGGGCTTGACGGAGCGTGTTGCCCCGGCCGTGAGCCGGAGTGAAGGCGATCAACGGGCGCGCCGAACCGGCTGCGCCGGAAGGAAACGGCTTCAGGGGTGTGAACGAATATAAACACGTCCTCCGGCTGCTGCGCCATGCACATGGGGCGTCGCCAGGCCTGAGGCTTCCAAGTCACGGCCGCGCTCCTCTTCGGGACCGGAGCGGCCACCATTGAAAGGGGACCGTCATGAAATGCAAACTTGTTCGAGTGTTCGTCCTGTCCATCGCCCTGGTGGGTGTGCCGATGCTCAGCGCCTGTTCGACCTCGCCAAAGTCAGTTGAAGGCAAGGCTGAGATGGTCACTGAAGCGGACGCGGCGCTGGCGAAAGCGCGGCGGGCGGATCCCACCCTCATTCCCGTTCTTGACTCCGCCGCGGGCTACGCCGTCTTTCCGTCGGTGGGCAAGGGCGCGATCGGCGTCGGCGGCGCGTATGGCAAGGGCGTGCTCTACGAGCGCGGATACCCCGTGGGCTACTGCGACCTTTCGCAGGCCTCCATCGGATTCCAGTTGGGCGGCCAGGCCTACACCGAGATCATCGCCTTTCAGAATCGGCAGGCCGTGGACACCTTCAAGGAGGGGAACTTCCGCTTCGATGCACAAGCGAGCGCGGTCGCGCTCAAATCGGGCGCCGGCGCCAACGCCAAGTTCACCGATGGAGTGGCCGTCTTCACCATGGACGAAGCAGGCCTGATGTACGAAGCCTCAATCGGCGGGCAGAAGTTCAGTTACGAAGCCCGCTGAGGCCGGATCGATCCGTCCGGCGTCGAAGACTCCACCCTCGCTCACTCGGTACGACCTCACTCTCGGGTGAGGTTGTGCCTTTTCCGGATAAGGGCGAGGCGGAATCCTCCGGCAAAGGCTGGGAGACGAAGCCCTCAATGCAGGCGAGCGACGAAGTCCTCGATGCGTTTCATGCCCGCCTCAATCTGCTCTGTGGAGCAGGCGAAACTGAGGCGGATGTGTTTGGGGCCGCAGCCGCCGAATTCCTCTCCGGGCACGACGGCGACATGGGCTTCGTTGAGCAGAGCCGTCGCGAGGTCAAGGCTCGATCGAATGCTGGAGCCGCCGGCCGTGGTCCGGCCGAACCACGCCGAAACGTCGGGAAAGAGGTAGAACGCGCCGGTCGGCCTCGGGCAGCGCACGCCGGGCAGGGCGGTGAGGCGCTCGTGCATAATGGCGGCGCGGCGGCGGTAGTGCTCGCGCATTTCAGCGATGTCCGCGTCGCCGTGGTCCATCGCCTCGACAATCGCCGGATAGCAGAACGCAGCGATGCAGGTGATCATCTGTCCCTGGAGGCGCGTCATCGCCCGGATGAGTTCGTGCGGGCCGGCGGCGTAGCCGATGCGCCAGCCCGTCATCGCGTAGGCCTTGCTCAGGCCGTTGAGGGTGATCGAGTGCGCGGGGTCGAGAAACTGCCCCATCGTCGCGAAAGGCACGTCGGCGTAGACGATCTTCTCATAGATGTCGTCGGAGGCGACGAAGCACCGGCCGCCGCCCTTGTTGTGCTCAGTCACGACGGCCGCCAGCGCGCGAAGTTCATCCGGCGAATACATCGTCCCGCAGGGGTTGCTCGGCGAGTTGATCAGCAGCAGGCGCGTGCGAGGCGAGAGAGCGGCGCGGAGTTGCGCCGGAGTCATCTTGAAGTCGCTCTCGACGCGCGTGGGAGCCTCAACGACTCGGGCTCCCGCCATCTCGGCGATCGGGCGGTAACTCACCCACGCCGGCGTCGGCAGGACCATCTCCAGATCGCAACCGGGGTCGAAGAGCGCATGGCAGAGGAGATAGAACGAGTGCTTCCCGCCGGCGGAGATAAGGACGTTCTCGGCGGTGAGGTGGTCGAGCCGGTTGTCGCGGGCGAGTTTGCGGGCCACGGCCTCGCGGGCGGCCGGTTCGCCGGCGACGGGAGAGTAGTGCGTGTGACCGGCGTCGAGGGCGGCCTTGGCGGCGGAGCGGATGTGGGCGGGAGTGGTGAAGTCAGGCTCGCCGGCGCCGAAGGCGATGACGTCGATACCCCGCCGGGCCATCTCTCCCGCGGCGGCGGCGGCGGCCAGGGTGCTCGACGGCTTGAGGCGGCTGACTCGCGCAGAGAGATGCATGGGCATGAGCGTATGCGCCCTCGCCGGGCAGCACCAGCACGTCGCCGCGCCGCCCGGCCGGGCCGGTGCCGCAGCCTCGCCCCGCCACGCCGGCACTTCGGGCTGATACGATTGCGGTCAACCGCGGCCGGCCCGTCGGCCGATGGAAGTGACAGGAGACCGCCGCATGATGCGTTCCGGGGCTTGGATGGCATGGAGGGCGCTGGCGCTCATCGGCGCCGCCGCGCCCGTGGCGCGGGCTCAGGACACGGACGTCTACGAGCGACTCCAGCGCACCCTCGACGATCTCGAGCGCACGCGCCAGGTCGGCGCCGCCGACCTGCAGTTCTCTGAGTCCGCCCGGCTGCTCCTGGGCGGGTACACGACCTTCGGCCTGGCGGCCAGCGATGACTCGAACGGCTCGACCCGGCTCCTGCGCCAGAGCGACACCAAACTCTGGTCGCACTTCACGATGGGCGGGCACGAGGCGTACGGACGGCTGCGCCTCAACTACCTCGACTTCAATCGCGGCGACAGTTTTGACGGCCGTGGCGACAACCTGGAAGAACCGATCGCCGACCGATACTGGTACCGCTTCGACCTGCGCACCGCGCGCCTCGCCGACGCGGGCGAGCGGATTGAGGACAACCTGTGGTTCCAGGTCGGCCGTCAGTTCGTCAACTGGGGCTCCGGACTGGCGCTGAGCGAAGACCTACACGGCGCCCTCGTCGGGCTGGAGGTTCACAACCTCGAAGTGCGGGGTCTCTTCGGGCAGACCCCCTCGACGGGCCCGGTTGATTTCGACAGTTCGCGCCCCGGCTACGACACCGACGTGGACCGCCGCTTCGCGGGGCTGATGTTCACCTACACCGGCTTCGACCACCACCGCCCCTACGTCTATCTCCTCGATCAGAACGATCAGAATGATCGCGATTCGCGGACGATCTTCATCCTCGGCACGCCCTACCCGACGCGATACCGCTACGACTCGCTCTACCTCGGCTTCGGCAGCAGCGGCCAGGTGACCGGCGAGACGTACTACCAGGCGGAGTTCATCCACCAGAGCGGCCATTCGCAGAGCACGAGCATCTCGCCGGGGGGCGCGCCCGTCGCGCAGAGCCGCGAGTCGATTGACGCGTGGGGGGCGATGGGACGGCTGATCTACTCGCCGCGCTGGGGGCGCCCCAACGGCGTGCGCTTCGACTTCGAACTCCTCCTCGCCTCGGGCGATGACGACCGCCAGCACACCTCCAACACCTTCGGCGGCAACCGCGGCGGAACCGACGACAATGCCTTCAACGCCCTCGGCTATGCGAACACGGGCCTCGTGCTCGGGCCGAGTTTCTCCAACCTCTTCTCCATCCGGCTCGGCGCCAGCGCCATGCCGTGGCGCGGCGAAGGGATCTTCGACCGGCTCCGCCTCGGCGTGGACGGCTACCTGCTGCACAAACTCGACGCCGATGCGCCGGTGAACTTCACCACGGCGCCGGGAGAGCGGTTCCTCGGCGGCGAACTCGACTTCTTCGTGGACTGGCAGATCCTCAGCGACCTCTCGCTGGACGTGCGCTACGGCGTGTTCCTCCCCTCCGACGCCATGCCGGAGGGCAACGACGATGTCCGCCACTTCTTCTATGCGGGGCTGAACTATGCGTTCTGAAGCGTGGCTCAAGGCGATCGCCGCCGCGGCGCTGGCGGCGGCGCTGCTCGCGGCGGGGTGCGGGCGGACGGTGCGCGAGGCGTCCGTCGCCGACACGCACAGCGCCCTTGACCCCACAAACGAACTCGACTTCTGGGATGAACTGGCGATGCACGACGCCGTGACGAATCACGACGCTCTGCACGCCCTGATGCTCGCCTTCAATCTGTTGTCCGAAACGCCCGCGGAAGGCGAGGATGAGGGCGGGGCGGAGGTTGCCGCGCCGGCCCCGCTCGCCTTTGACGCCAAAGTCGCGCTGGCCCGCGAACGAGGCTGGATCGAGGCGGACGGGGTGCTCGTCGCCAACGAGACCGCCCGCGTGGGATGGGTGGCGCGGGCGATCTGCCTCGAAGCCGGCATCGACGGCGGGCTGAGCATGCGCCTCTTCGGTCCGATACCGCGCTACGCGCTGCGCGAACTGACGTATGAGCGGCTCATGGCGACGAAATCGGAGAACCAGGCCCTCTCGGGGCTCGAACTCATAGCAACGATCGGGCGCGTGCAGGACCGCCGCACCGGCCTCGTCTCGGCCCCGCGACAGGACTTCTGACCCCATCACGCGCGATCGCGGCGAGAAAGCACAACGCCACCATGGACGCATCACGCACCACTCTCCTGAGCGCTCTGACACTGACGGTCGCGATCGCCTCCGGCCCGGGGCCGCGGCAGGATCCACCCCCTCCGTCCCCCGCCGAACCAACCGTGCTCGACGATCAGCCGATCACCTACACGCTGCGCGAAGGCGACACGCTCGAGAGCATTGCGGAGAAGTGGTACGGCAGCCGCGACCTGGCCCCGGCGATCGCCCAGGCGAATCCCGGCCTCGACCCCGCCCACCTCGTCGTCGGTGAGAAGATCATCCTCCCGCGCCTCGACCTCGGCGATCAACTGGCGCGGCTAGCCCCGCTGCCGGAGGGCGAAGTGAAGATCCTCCAGGCGATCATCATGAAAGTCGAGGGGGAGCGGGCGCAGTGGCGCGCCGATTCGCAATCGCCGTGGAAGGGCGCCGCCGTCAACGACATCCTTCCCGTCGGCGCCGAGGTCCGCACCGGGCGCGACAGCATCGTAACGCTGCGCATCGGCATGAACTCGTCGATGCTCATCGACCGCCTGTCCTTCGTCACGATCCCGGAGATCCTCCAGCAGGGCGATGTGCTGCGCACGCGGGTTTCCATGCGCTATGGCCTGATGGACGTCAAGGTGGATCACGTGGGGCTGGCGAATGACTTCGAGATCAAGACGCCGAGCGCGACGCTGGCCGTCAAGGGCACGGGCTGGCGCCTCGTCTGGGACGCCATCGACGGGTTCCAGGCCTTCGGCGTGCCGACGAATCGCGTTCGCGCCATCGAGATTGAGTACGTCAGCGCTCTGAAGGTGGCCTTGACGGCGGATGACGCTTCGACGGATCGCCACCAGTTGCCCGCGCTCGAGGCCTTTGCGCAGACCTACTTCCTCCCGCTCGCCGGCGGCGTCAGCCCGGACGAGATGGAGTTCCTCACGATGGTCGTGACGCACGGCCAGAACCTGCTCCGCGACCTCGGGCTGGATGAGTCGTTCGGGCGCGAGGGGTTCACGGGCACGATCGAGCAGTTTCAGAACCGCGGCGGGCAGAGCGGAGGCGGCGGTTGCGGCTGCCAGTTCGGCGGCGGCGAAGGCCCCAACGGCGGCGGCGGCAAGCCTCCCGGCCGCTGATCCCGGCCGGGGCGCACAAAGCGCGGCGGAAATCCCCGTCGGCCCGGACTTCAATCAACCGATGTGAGCATGTCGCGCCATCGCATCTGCCGGCGCGGCGGAGGAGGCGGTCGGCTCGGAGGTTCGAATTCGCGTGCGGCTTGGACTGTCGAGTACTGAAGGAGGGCGCGGCACGCTCCTGCCGTGGCTCATCGGCTCGCTCCTCGCCGCCATCGCCGCCTACGCGCTGACGGTCCCCCTCTGGCGCGAACGGGCGGAAGGGCTTTCGAGCGACTTTCTCTTCCGCTTCGGCCGGCTGAACCCGCCCCGCGCCGATCGTCGCCTCGTCCACGTGGACATCGACGACAGTTCCCTTGACACCTTCGGCCGCTGGCCCTGGAAGCGATCGCTCATCGCCGAAGCCATCTCCGCGATTGACGCCTGCGGCCCCTCGGTCATCGCGCTCGATCTCCTCTTTGACGAACCCGATCTGCATGACGCGGCGGAGGATGCGGCGCTCGTCGAGGCGCTCGCCGTCGCCCGCGCCCGCATCGTCGTCGCGGTCAAGTTCCCCGCGACGGGCGACCGCCTCGGCCCGCTGTGGACCGGCGCCGAAGGAACGGCCGCCCTGCGGCGCGTCATCGAGGCGCTCAAGTCGGACATCACGCTCGACGCGACCTCGCTCGCCCGGGCCGCCCAACTCGATGAAATGCGCGCCGAGCGCATCCGCGATCGGCGGCAGTCGTTCCGGGAACTGGCGATCGAGGAGGCGGCGCGCGAGGTTCCGCCCGGAGAGCCGCTCACGCTCGAGCACATGCTCGATCGCCTCCTGCCGACGGAGAAGCGCGCCTGGCGCTACCGGGGGGTGGAACTGGCGATCCGCAAAGTCGTCGATCGCACCAATGCGGCGCGCTACTTCGCCGCGAGCCTGCCCGAACTCGGCGCCAGCGGCGTGGTGGGAGTGCGCGACCGTTTCGAGTCGCCGATGATCGACGTGGCGCGGGCGTCGGACAGTCCGGGATTCGTCACAACCGACACGGATCGAGACGGAGCGATCCGCCGCGTGGCGCCGCTCATCGCATTCGAGGGGCGTCTGTATCCCCAACTGGGCATCGCGGCTGCGATGGCCCACCTCGGCCTGGGGCGCGGCGATGTCCGCTTCGAGGCCGAAGGCGTCCGCATCGGCCAGGCGACCCTTCCCCTGAGCGATGGGGCCACGCTGGTCGCGTGGCCGCGCTTCGAAGACGGTCCGCCTATACGGCGGCTCTTTGATCGCGGCGAACGCGCCGGATCGCAAGGCGCCTCGCTCAGCCTGCTTCGCCAGGAAGAAGGCGACTCCCCCACCGCCGGACACATCGCCATCGGCCACGTCCTCGACATTCACCAGAAGTTCCGCCTCCTCGACGCCAAGAAGCGCGAGTACGACGACATCGCACGGGAACTGATCGGCAGGTTTCTCTCGCCCGCGGAGGTTACGCCTTCGGACTGGGACGACCCGCAGCGCCGCCCCGCCGCCGCGGCGAGGCTTCTCGAACACGTCGAGTGGTCCCTCGCCGGTCCGGACGGCCGCCCCGAAAGCCCCGGCGAGGACGCACAACCCGAAGAACTGGCCATGTGGCGATGGCAGCAGCACCATGCCTCCCTGCCCGCCGAAGAGGCGGAACTCCTCTCGGCCAGGCGGACGCTTACTGAACACCTCCGCGGGAAGATCGTCTTCGTGGGCTGGGTTACCACCGGTTCGCTCAGCGACGTGTATCCGACCGCGGCCGGGCCGCTCACCCCCGGCGTCGTCGTCAACGCCATGATGGCCAACATGGTTCTGACCGGCGAGGCCTATCGCGAAGCGCCGCTCTGGGTCGGCGCGGTGCTCACCTTTCTGCTTGGCTCGTGTGCGGCGTTCGTGGCGGGGATGCGCTCGATCCGGCCGCTGCTCGGGCTGCTGCTGGCCGGCGTCATCGCGCTGGGGTATCTGCTCGCGAACGCCTACATCCTCTTCGACACCTGGCACACCTTCGTGCCGCTCGCCACCCCCCTGGCCGGCACCGCGCTCGGGCTTTTCGGCTCGACGTTCGCACGCGGACTCTACGAGCGCAGCGAGCGATCCCGCCTCACACGGCAGTTCGGCAACCGCATTCACCGTCGGCTCTTTGAGTACCTCATCGAACATCCCGACGTCGTCGACATGAGCGGCGCCCAGCGCGAGGTGACGTGCCTCTTCGGCGACCTTGCGGGATTCACCACGGTTTCGGAGATGATGGACTCGCGCACCACGGTCGCGCTGCTCAACCGCTACATGGGCAGCATGAACGCGCTGCTCACCGAACACTCCGCCTACGTGAACAAGTTCCTGGGCGACGGGTTGATGGCCTTCTGGGGCGCGTTCGAGGAGGACTCGGCCCACGCCGACCGCGCCGTGCGCGCCGCCATCGCCTGCATCCAGCGCGTCGAGGAACTCAACCTCGACGCCGTCCGCGGCAGCCAGCCCCGGCTGACGATGCGCTTCGGTCTTTCCTCGGGCCTCGTCACGGTGGGCGACTGCGGCGCTCCGCCGGAGTTCAGCGACTTCACCGTGATCGGCGACTCGGTCAACCTCGCCGCCCGCCTCGAATCGGCCAACAAGCAGTTCGGCACCTCCATTCTCATCAATGCGCGCACCAACGAGATGCTCAGTGAGGGGGTGATGCGGCGGCCCATCGGACTCGTCACCGTCGTCGGCCAGAGCAAGCCCGTCGAGTTGTTTGAGGTGCTTCCCGTCGAGCCGGGAACCGAAGACGACGAACTTGAGGCGTTCATCCGCGAAACGACTCAAGCCGTGCGGCTCTTCCGCGATCGGCGGCTCGACGAGGCGGCCGCGGCCTGGGAGGCGTTCGTCGCGAGGCACGGCGAGTCGCGCCTCGCCTCGCTCTACCTCGCCGAGATCGCCCGCTTCCGCGCGAACGCGGATGAACTCTTCGACGGCGTGATCCGCCTGGCGACGAAGTAGGGCCGGCAGCGCCCGCAGCCCATCACCGATGCCGCAGCGCCCCGAAAACAGGGACGGGTGTATTCTCCGGGAGTGTGCTTTCCGGGCGGCTGCGCGTGGGACCGGCTCCGGGCGGGAGGGCCGAAGGGGTGATGGTCCCGGCCGGGCGGCAGTCCTATCGTCATTCGTCGATGGACGATGAATCTTCAACCTCGTCGCCGCGCTGCCGGTCGATCCGCAGCGGCGCAGCCCGGCGCTCGGCCCGGCAGAAGGCCGACGACGCGCGACTCGCGGCCTTGGCCCGCGCCATCGCCCATCCCGCGCGCCTCCGCCTGCTGCGCGCCCTCGCCGACCGGCAATCGTGCATCTGCGGCGACCTCGCCGGCCGGCTCCCGCTGGCGCAATCGACCGTCTCCGAGCATCTGCGCATTCTCAAGGAGGCTGGCCTCATCCGCGCCCGCTCCGTCGGACAGCGCACGTGCTATTGCCTCGAACCGCGAACTCTGGCCCGATTCAAGTCCCTCGT
Organism: Phycisphaerae bacterium; assembly: GCA_039794345.1. Classification (GTDB taxonomy): domain Bacteria; phylum Planctomycetota; class Phycisphaerae; order Phycisphaerales; family UBA5793; genus UBA5793. The sequence goes on from JBDIVQ010000024.1 coordinate 21,560, forward strand.
GGCCGACCTCTGACGCGCCCCGCCGCCGGTCCCGGCGGCCGTCACGGAGCAACCTGGAATGTCCGAGCACCTCGCCCGCCGCCTTTCCTTCCTCGACCGCTGGCTCACGCTGTGGATCTTCCTGGCGATGGGCGCAGGTGTGGCGATCGGGTATCTCATCCCCTCAGCGCCGCAGTTCATCGACCGCTTCAGCGCCGGCACGACGAACATCCCCCTCGCCGTCGGCCTCATCCTCATGATGTATCCGCCGCTGGCGAAGGTGAAGTACGAACTGTTGCCCAAGGTCTTCCGCAACGTGAAGATCCTCGGACTCTCGCTCGTTCAGAACTGGATCGTCGGGCCGATTCTCATGTTCGCGCTCGCGGCGATCTTCCTGCCGGATCGACCCGAGTTCATGGTGGGGTTGATTCTCATGGGCGTAGCGCGCTGCATCGCGATGGTGCTCGTGTGGAACGAACTGGCCAGGGGAAACACTGAGTACGCGGCCGGCCTGGTCGCGCTCAACAGCGTCTTTCAGGTGCTCTTCTACGGCCTCTACGCCTGGTTCTTCATCACCATCGTGCCGGTCTGGTTCGGGCTGGACCTCAGCGGCGTCACCGGCGCGGGGGGCCGGACCGTCGCCGACATCACCATCGCCGACATCTTCGTCAGCGTGATGATCTACCTCGGCATTCCCTTCGCCGCGGGCATTCTCAGCCGCGTCGTGCTCATCCCGCTCATGGGCCGGGAGTGGTACGAGCGGTCCTTCATCCCGCGCATCAGTCCGATCACGCTGATCGCCCTGCTCTTCACGATCGTGGTGATGTTCACCTTCAAGGGAGAGAAGATCGTTCACTTTCCGCTCGAAGTGCTGCGCGTGGCGGTTCCGCTGTCGTGTTACTTCGTGCTGATGTTCCTGATTTCGTTCTTCATGGCGTGGAAGATCGGTGCGGACTATTCGCGCAGCGCCACGCTGGCGTTCACCGCCTCGGGAAACAACTTCGAACTGGCGATCGCCGTCGCCATCGCCATCTTCGGAATCGATTCGATGGTCGCCTTCGCGACCGTAATCGGTCCGCTCGTGGAGGTTCCGGTGCTTATCGGCCTCGTGCATGTCGCGCTGTACTTTCAGCGCAAGTGGTACGGCACGGCCGCTCAAGGCGGTGAACTGCCCGCCCGGCCTGCGTGCCGGTGAACAGCGCCGGGATGACACCGCGCCCGCGCGCTCTACAATCGCCGCGCTGTCCCGTTCCCGTCCTCAATCCCGGCAAGGAGAACACAATGAACAGGCTGATCCCCGCGGCGATCGCTGAGATGATTGGCACCTTTGCCCTGACCTTCATCGGGGCCGGCGCGATCATCATGACCGGCGGAGACAACCTCGTCGCCATCGCCCTGGCGCACGGGTTGATCCTCGGCGTGGCGATCACTGCGACCATGCACATCTCAGGCGGGCAGCTCAACCCCGCCGTCTCGATCGCGCTCTGCGCCATCGGCCGGCAAAACCAGGTGCAGACTGTGGTCTTCATCGCGGCACAGGTGGTCGGGGCCGTCGTCGGAGCGATCCTGCTCAGCGCCACGATGGAGTCCGCCGCAGCGGATCAGACCCGCCTCGGCGCGACGCTCGGCTCCTTCATCACCGGCGAAAGTCCGCGACTGGGATCGGCGTTCATCCTTGAAGTCGTCGGCACGTTTCTGCTTATGTTCGCCGTGATCGGCACCGCCGTCGATTCGCGCGGCGTGGGCAAGGGGCCGATGGTCGGCGGCTTCGGCATCGGGCTCACGCTCACCGCGGTCATTCTCTTCATCGGCCCGGCGACGGGCGCTTCGGTCAATCCCGCGCGCAGTTTCGGGCCGGCCCTCGTCGGCGGGTACTGGGACGCCCACTGGCTCTACTGGCTCGCGCCGATCATCGGAGCCGCCCTTGCTGCTCTCGTGTGGCAGTACGGCATCGGATTGCGCGAGGAGAAGTAACCACTTCGCTCACGAGCCGCTCGACGACTCGCCCGGAATCGCACGGCCGTGCGGGTCGATGCGCGGCTCCTGAGTGCGTTCGCCCAGACGGTTGCGCAGCGCGTCGTCGGTGAGGTGTTCGAGCACCTCGGCCGGGGCGTGGAGGTGGTCGGCGGGCAGTGTCGGGAATTGGTGCGAGAAGTAGGTCTCCCAGAGGCGGTGCGAGCGCACGAGGCGAGCGGCTTCGGTGCGGCCGCGGTCCGTCAGAGTCAGTTGCGCCGGCGGTCCGCTGACCTGGCCGCGCCGATGCAGCAGGACGATCGCCAGGCGCGCGATGATCGGCCGCAGCCGCCGCAGCCGGTTGATCGCCTCGGCGGCAGCCGAGGGCGAGAGGGTCGACTCATCCGCCGGCGCCTGCGCGCGGTAGAGGATGCCGAGGATGTCCTCGCGCATGATGCGCAGGCCGAGGCGCCAGCGCGAAATCAGGCGCGAAACCACGCCGTGGCGCGGCGAGGCGAGCCAGGCGAGCGTGAAGAACGCCCCGGCGGCGACGGCCATCATGCCCGAGGTGACGGTGTCGCCCGCGCCGAGCCACTCGGGGATGACGATCGCCGCGACGTGCCCCCCCGCCGCCGACGCCGCGCCGATAACCCCCGCCAGCACGAACATCACCGCAAATCGGTCCGTGAGCAGATACGCCGCCGCGGGCGGAACGATGAGCATGGCGATAACGAGGATGCTTCCGACGGTTTCAAACGCGGCGACGGTCGTGACGGCCGTCATCGTCATGAGAAGGTAGTGCATGAGCGTCGCGTTGATGCCGACCGTCGTCGCCAGCGCCGGGTCGAAGGCGCTGATGCGAAACTCCTTGAAGAACAGGAGCAGCACGCCGAGGTTGATCACGAACATGACGCCGTTGATGAGCGCTGCCCGCGGCATCTCAACGCCGAGCACGGCGACAGGATCGATCGCCGAGGTCTCGACCGCGCCGTAAAGAACGCAGGAGGGGTCGAGGTCGATGTGCTCGATCGCCGGCAGGCGCAGCAGCACGAGTCCGAGGGCGAAGAGGGCGGTGAAGACGATGCCCATCGCCGTGCCGCCGTCGGTGCGGCTCAGGTCGCGCACCCACTGAACGAGCAGGGCGGTAACAACACCGATGACCGCCGCGCCGATGAACATCGGCAGCGGCGCACGCGTCTGCGTGATGAGGAACGCGGCGGCGAGTCCGGGCAGGACGGTGTGGCTGATCGCGTCGCCCATCATGCTCATCCGGCGCAGCACGAGCAGTGAACCCGGAATGCTGCACGCCAGCGCGCAGAGCGCGCCGCTGAGGATGATGTCGGTGTCGGCTTCGAACCAGGTCATGGCCGCCCTCCCGGCCCGGAAGGGACCAACTCGTGCGGGCTGGCGGGCACCGCGGACGTACTGGCGTCGGCGGTGACGAGTTCTTCGAGGCGCGCGATCAGTTCAGGGGGAAGGACGTGCTCGATCTGGTCGGCATCGCGATCGACGTGGGTCGGGGCGATGTCGGCGTGGGTGATGAGGTACATTTCCCAGAGGCGGTGGTTGCGCACGACGCGCTGGGCTTCGATGCGTCCCTGCGCGGTGAGGCTGATGCCGCCTTCCGCGTCAAGGCGCACCCAGCCGCGCCGGCCCAGCCGCGCAATCCCGCGCCGCAGGGTAAGGGCGGACCACGAGCGCTGCGACCGGAGTTGCGCGCGGGAGCAGCCGGCGCCCTCCTGACCGGCCCGCTCCGCCGCCTCCCACAAGGCGCGCAGGAGGTGCTGCTCGGCCACGCGGCGCTGCAGCCGCCAGTGCCGCGCGAGGCGCATCAGCAGACCGCGCTTCGACCCGAAGACCAGGCTCGCCGCGAACAGGGCCGAGCAGACAAGGACGATGATCGGACCCGTGGGCATGCGCTCGGCGGCGGCGCTGACGATCGCCCCCGCCGCGCCTCCGACGGCGCCGAACGCGGCGGAAAGCGGAAACATGATCGCCAGGCGATCGGTCCAGAAGCGCGCCGCCGCCGCGGGCGTGATGAGCAGCGCCACGACGAGCACCAGCCCCACCGACTGAAGGCCGATCACCGTCACCGCCACCACCAGCGCCATCAGCAGCGCGTCGAGGAGCAGCACCGGCCAGCCCTGCGCGCCGGCAAAGGACTGGTCAAAGCACAGCAGACGGAACTCCTTGAACAGCAGCGTGCAGACCGCAAGGACGACGACGGTGATGACGGCGATGGCCTGCACATCGGCCGCGATCATCGACGCCGCCCGCCCGAGGATGAAGCGGTCCAGCCCCGCCGCGCTGCCCTGAGGCATCTGCTCGGCGAGTTTGATGAGCGCGGCGCCCGCGCCAAAGAAGACGCTCAGCACGATCCCCAGCGCCGCGTCCTCCTTGATGCGCGTGGTGTGGCGGATGAGGAGGATGACGCCGACCCCCGCTACGCCCGTCGCAAAGGCCCCCAAAAGCAGCCAGCCCAGCGCCCGTCCCTCGCCGCCGAGCGAGGTGGCGATGATGAAGGCGAGGGCAATGCCCGGAAGCGTGGCGTGGCTGAGCGCATCAGCCGTCAGCGAGCGCTTGCGCAGCAGCAGAAACGTGCCGATCCCACCGGCCGCGAGGCCCAGGAGCGAGACTCCGGCGATGACGATGCGGGTGTTGTAGTCGCGCAGCGAGACGGCGCGAGCGAGGTTGTCGAGGACCGAGGGCGGCGGCGCCGCCGCAGCCGCAGCCGGCGCCGCCGCGACCGCCAGCAGCAGGGCCAGGATGAGCGCCAGGCGCTTCATCCCCCCCGCCCCCCGCGCGCCAGCGCCTCCGCCGCCTCGCTCAGCAGCGTCAGCCGCCCACCGTAGGTCCGGGCGAGATTCTCCGGCGTGAAGACCTCCCGCGTCGGACCGTGTGCGACGACGCGCATGTTGAGCATGATGAGGTGATCAAAGTACCGGCTGACCGTCTGGAGATCGTGGTGGACGACGAGCACCGTGCGCCCGGAATCCTTGAGTTCGGTGAGGACGGCGATGATGGCCCGCTCCGTTGACGCGTCAACGCTGGCGAAGGGCTCATCCATGAAGTAGATCTGCGCCTCCTGCGCCAGCGCCCGCGCGAGGAAGATGCGCTGCTGCTGCCCGCCGGAGAGGTTGCTGATCTGCCGGTGGGCGAAGTCCGCCATGCCCACGCGGTCGAGGGCTTCGAGCGCTGCGCGCCGGTGGGCGCGCGTGACGGGCCGGCACCAGCCCATCATCCCGTAGCGCCCCATCAGCACCACTTCGACGGCGCTGATGGGAAAATCCCAATCCACACTCTCGCGCTGCGGCACATAGGCGACGAGACGGCGCTGGCGGCGGAAGGGCCTGCCGTAGATCAGTACCTCGCCCGAGACGCGCGGCACGAGATCCAGCGCCGCCTTGATGAGCGTGCTCTTGCCCGCGCCGTTCGGGCCGATGATCCCCACCAGCCGACTCTCCGGCACATCGAGGTCGACGTCCCACAAGACCGGTTTGCGGTGGTACGCGACGGTCAGGTCATGAATCGAGACCGGCGCCGAGGACGAGTGCTCCGGCCCCATCGTTGACGGCGCGCCGAGGGCGGGAGCAACCTGGGAGACGCCTTTCATTTCGACGCGCCCAACTTCCCGTTCATGCCTCGCTCCGGCGCCTCTCCCCCCAGCGCCCGGGCAATGATGGTGGCGTTGTGGTCGATCATGCCGATGTAGGTGCCCTCGTACGTGCCCGGGGCGCCCATGGCATCCGAGAACAGCCGGCCGCCGATGGTCACCTCGTGCCCGCGCGACTTCGCCCCCTCGACCAGCGCCGTCACGTTCTTGTCCGAGACGCTCGATTCGACGAAGACGGCACTGATGCCGCGCGTAACGATGAGATCGACAAGACGGTTGATGTCGTTGAGCCCCGCCTCCGACTCCGTTGAGATGCCCTGGATGCCGAGGACTTCGATGCCGTACGCCCGGCCGAAGTAGTTGAAGGCGTCGTGCGCCGTGATGAGCACGCGCCGCTCGGCAGGAATCGAGGCGATGACCTGGCGCACGTACTCATCAAGGGCCGTCAGTTGCTCGCGGCAGGCGTCGGCGTTGGCGGCGTAGGAGGCCGCGTTCGTCGGATCGTACTCGCCCAGGGCCTTGCCGACGGCCTCGACCGCCTTGCTCCACGCCTTGACATCCATCCACACGTGCGGATCCCAGTGACCGGCCATGCCCGGCGGTTCGAGAAGGTAGGACTCGTCGATGAGTTCGGTGACGGCGTGAACGATGCGCCCCTGCCGCGCCGCCTTGATGAAGGTGTCGGTCATGCGGCCTTCGAGCATCAGGCCGCTGTAGAAGACGACGTCGGCGGCGAGGATCTTCGCCACGTCGTTGCGCGTGGGCTTGTAGAGGTGGGGATCGACTCCCTCGCCCATCAGCCCCTCCACCGTCGCCTTGTCGCCGGCGACCTGGCGGACGATGTCCGTCACCATGCCGCAGGTGGTGACGACCCGGTAGGGATAGGAAGGCGGGGCGGTCGCGCCGGCCCCGCCGACGCCGGAGGCGGAAACACACACGAGCAGAGCGGCCAGCAGTCCCTTCAATCCGATCATGGGGTCACTCCTCGCTTCATCGGCCGATCATCGGCAGCCGAAGTGATTTTGATTAGTCAAAAATAGTATACACCAGCATCAAAGACGTGTCAACCAGCCGATATCGAGGTATACTTTGAGGGCTTGGCCCCCGGCCTGGCCCGGCCTTTCGCCCGCCGTGGAGCCTTCCATGCCCAGCAGCACCGTCGAGAACTACCTCAAGCGCATCTACCTCGAGGAACAGGCCGAGCCGGGCGCGGCGGTCGTCTCCATGAAGAATCTCGCCGGCGCGATGGGCGTCACGCCCGGCACGGCCACCTCCATGGCCAAGAGCCTCGCCGACTCCCGGTTCGTCGCCTACGAACCCTACGGCGGGGTGAAACTCACCGCCCGCGGCCGCACGCTCGCCCTGCGCATTCTCCGCCGCCACCGCCTCATCGAGTGCTTCCTCGTCGAGGCCCTTGGCCTGGACTGGTCTGAAGTCCACGACGAGGCCGAACGCCTCGAGCACGCCATCTCCGACAAACTCCTCGACCGCATCGACGAGTTCCTCGGCTTCCCCAGCGTCGATCCGCACGGCGATCCCATTCCGACCTCATCCGGCGATGTGCGGCAGGTGGCGCTCACTCCTCTGACTGAAGTGGAGGAGGGCGTGGCGGTGCGCATCGCGCGCGTGCTGGACCAGGATGAGAAGTTCCTGCGCTTCGTGGATCGGCACCACCTGCGGCCGGGAACGCGGGCGCGAGTCCTCGCGCACGATCACGCCGCCGACGCAGTAACGATCCAGACCGGCAAAATGCCGGCCGTCACCATGGGTCGTACTGCCGCGGCGAAGATCATGGTGGAACTCATCAAGGGTTGATGATTCGAGTGGTGGCGGCGACGATCCTCCCCGGCACAGGAGTGCCGGGGCTTTGCACGGCGCCGCGATTCCTTGATCCCTCGATCCCTCGATGCCTTCCCAACCAATGCCGGAGGAGGGACTTGAACCCTCACGCCCTCATCGGGCAACGGATTTTGAATCCGCCGCGTCTGCCATTCCGCCACTCCGGCGCCCGGCGGGCGTTTCGGCGGACGGTAGCGTTGGTACTGGTCTGGTTCAAGGCGTGGGAGGGGCCCCGGGTTGAGCGGACCTGCCGCCGTGCGGGGCGGGCGATCACTGGCGCAGAGCGAACTTGCGGATCTTGTTGTAGACCGTCACGCGGTCGATGCCGAGGATTCGCGCGGCCTGGGTGATGTTCCAATCGGTCCGGCGAAGCACCTCGGCGATGTGGTGCCGTTCGACCTCTTCGAGGGCGGCGCTGCCGTTGGCGGGAAGGGCCGACTCCCGGGCGGTGCGCATGGGAAAGTCCTCGGCGCGAATCGCGGGGGGGCGGCCGATCACCATGGCTCGCTCGATCGCGTTGGACAGTTCGCGCACGTTGCCGGGCCAGTCGTACTCGACGAGGAGTTTCATGGCCTCGGGGCTGATCTCGGTGATGCGCTTGTCCATCTGCTGCGCGAAGCGCTGAAGGAAGTGGCGGGCCAGCAGGGGGATGTCGGTGAGGCGCGCCCGCAGCGGCGGGGCTTCGATGGTGAAGACGTTGATGCGGTAATAGAAGTCCTCCCGGAAGCGGCCCTGCGCGACGGCCTGGTGCAGATCCTCGTTCGTGGCGCAGATGACTCGGAAGTCAACGCGCACGGGCTCCATGCCGCCGACGCGATGGAACTCCTTGGCTTCGAGGGCCCGGAGGAGTTCGACCTGCATCTTGGGGCTGATGGCGCCGACCTCATCGAGAAAGAGAGTGCCGCCCTGCGCCATTTCGATCTTGCCCCGGCGCTTGCGGTCGGCGCCGGTGAAGGCGCCTTTCTCGTGGCCGAAGAGTTCGCTCTCGAGGAGGTTCTCGGGGACGGCACCGCAGTTGACGGGAACGATGGGCATGTAGCGCCGCCGGCTGTTGGCGTGAATGGCGCGGGCGATGAGTTCCTTGCCCGTGCCGCTCTCACCCTGGATGAGCACGGTGACGTCGGTCGGGGCGACGCGCTGCACGAGTTCCATGACGCGCTTGATAGCCGGGCTCTCGCCGACGATGGCGTCCACTGCAACGAGTCCGTCGATCGTCTCGCGCAGTTGGAGGTTTTCCGCCTCGAGCCGCATCTGCTCGACGGCCCGGCGGACGAGGTGGCTCAGTTCGTCCGGATCGATCGGCTTGGTGACATAGTCAAACGCGCCCTGCTTGAGCGATTTCACCGCGGACTCGACGGTGGCGAAGGCGGTGATCATGATGACGGCGGTCCGGGGATTCGACTCGTGAAGGAGGCTCTGGAGCTGGATGCCATCCATGCCGGGCATCTTGATGTCGATGATCGCGACGTCGGCTGGGGCCTCCTTCATGGCCGCGAGGGCCTCGGGCGCGTTCCCGACGGCGCGAACGTCATAGCCGTCCTTGCGGAACCAGTTGTAGAGCGAGTCCCGGATGGAGAATTCGTCATCCACGACGAGGATGCTGGCGGACGGGTGGCTCATGGGGCCGTGCTCCTCTCTGCGGTCGCGGGCGGCCGAGGCGCCTCGGCGCCCGCCTGCTCGCGGTCGGCCGGTCGGCGCGGCAGGTGCAGCCGAAAGGTCGTTCCCTCTCCGGGTATTGACGAGACGTCGATCTGCCCGCCGTGCCGATTCACGATTCCGTAGACGACGGCCAGGCCGAGCCCGACGCCCCCCTCCTTGCGACCCTTGGTCGAGAAGAAGGGCTCGAAGATGTGTGGAAGGTCGTGCGGGTCGATGCCTGATCCGGTGTCCCGCACCAGGATGTCGATGCGATCGGCTTCTCCCGTGACGCGCACGCTCAACTCGTTGGTCTTGCCCGCCGAATCCTGCATCGCCTCGACGGCATTGACGAAGAGCGCGACGAGGGCCTGCTCGATCTGGCCCGGATCCGCGACGATGTGCGGATCGGCCTCAAGTGCGGCGGTGACGAGGCTGATGTTGCGGATCTCCAGGTGATGGCGGATGAGCATGAGGCTGCGGTCCACGATCTCATTGATGTTGACGCGCTCCATCTCGGCGCCGGTGCGGCGGGCGAAGGTGAGCAGGTTGTGGACAATGGCGCCGCTGCGGCTCGATTCTTTGTCGATCACGCTCAGGTAGCGGTCCAGTTCGGCACGGACGCCCTCGTCGAGGCGCAACCCCGCGAGTTCACGGCGGACGAGCCGCGCATAGGTCAGAATCCCTCCGAGGGGGTTGTTGAGTTCGTGGGCGACGGTCGCGGAGAGTTTGCCGAGCGAGGCCATCTTCTCCATGTGCAGGACCTGGCGCTGCGCCTTCTGGAGTTCGCGGCTCTTGTCCTCGACCTTCTGTTCGAGCGTTGCGGACCACTCGGTGATCTCCCGGCGCGCGTTTCGCAGTTCGTCCACCATGCGGTTGAAGGCCTGCGCCAGCCGGGCCAGTTCGTGCTCGCCGCGCACGTCGATGCGTGTTTCAAGGTCGCCGGCGGCGATTCGCCGTGTCCCCTCGTACAACTGCTGCGCCGGGCCGTGAATGACGCGGCGCACGAACAGGGCGGCGACGAGCCCGCTGATGAGGATGAGTGCGACGGTCGTGGAGAGGAGTTGCCGCCGCGAAGTCGAGATGGCCGCTTCAAAGGGCGCCATCGACATCTCCAGGTCGAGCACGCCGAGCACACGCCGATCGGCCGGGTGAAAGTGGCAATCGGCGGACGAGCACGCCGGTTCGTTCTCGATGACCACAAGATGGCGCAGCACTTCCGGGCCGTCCTGAGGCTGCGTGAGGCTGCTTCGCGCCAGCACGGCATCGTCTCTCGTGACGCCGTTGCTGTGGCAACTCCGGCAGGTGCCCGAGTCGATGGAGATGGTCTGCCCGTATTCAGCCGCCTGTGCTGAGAGCACGATCGCGCCGCGCTTGTCGTACACCCGGATGGCCGCCACCTCCGGCGCCTGCGCGAGGCGTTCGATGGTCGCCTGAACCTCGTCGAGGCGGTTGAGGAGCATGCCATCGTGCGTCGCGCGCCGGATCAGGTCGCCCGACCTCACGACCTCCTCGCGCATCAGGGCAAGGAAGTGCGCCTTGCTCGACTGGAAACTCAGCAGCGAGTGAAGGGCGAGCACGACGCCCACCACCAGCGATAGCGGAACGAGCAATCGCAACTCCAGCGATCCCAGCAGTGCACCGAGCCGTCTGCGCATGCCCAGGCTCCTGAATGCGGAACCGGCCAACCCAGACAGTACAGGAAAGTCAAGCGATGTCCGCTCGCGGCGCGTTCAGGAGCACCACAACGCGTTGAGATTCTCAGCGCCCCGACCCGTTTTCAGTATCCTCCCTGATGCGGCCCCCGCTTCCGATCCCGGGATGTGCTCCCCGGCTCAGGTCAGCGCGGCCCGCGCCGCGCGCTGGCACCAAATCTGCTGTCATCGATCGGAGCCTCACCCCGCGCCAGGCGCGCATCGCCGGGCGGGCGCGGCGGAAACGGCACGATTGGAGGCGGTCTCGTGCTCACCTCCCTCACACTCGAGCGTGAAGCGCCGCCGACCTGCGTCTGGATGGATGCGGGCGTGCTGACGTACCGGCTCTGCGATCGCGACCTGAACTGCGAGAACTGCCCGCTGGACCTCGCCCTGCACGGCGCCGCGCCGCTGTCTGCGCTGCGCTGCCTCGAGGAAGACTCCCCGCCTCAAGGGCGGCCGATCTTCCCCGAGGATCGGATCTACTGTCGAGGTCATACATGGCTGCGGCACGCGGGCGCGGAGGACCGGTTTCGATTCGGACTTGACGCGTTCGCCGTACTGCTTCTCGCTCCGACCCGCCGGATTCGCGCGCGCGTTTCATCCGGTCCCGTCCGCTGCGGACAGCCGATCTGCACGATCCACGTTGATGAGGGAGCCCTGGCCATCGGCGCCCCGATCGACGCCGAAGTGCTCGCCTGGAACGAACCGGGCTTTGCGCAGCCGCAACGGCTGGGGGCCGACCCCTACGGACGCGGCTGGCTGGTTGAACTGAGCGCCAACGATGACGAGGCGCAGCGCGCTGGAGCGCCGGCGGTCCAGGCCGCGGACCGGGCGCGGATGGACTTTCGCCGCTTTCTGCGCCAGGCGGGCAGGCTGCTTCTGTTCGACCGCGGCGCCGACCTCGCTTCTCTGGGCGCGCAAGGAAGCGCGACCGACCTGCGCAAGGTCATCGGCGGCGAGGCGCTGCTCGCGCTGCTGCGCGAGATGATCTTCTGAGCGCGCAGAAGGAAACAACATCACTGTTGTGAGATTCATCGCCGCCCGCGGCTGTGCGACGCCGTTGGGCGGCGCGATCGGCGAACCGGGCCTCAGAACGGCGATGCCGCGGCGGCCCATCACGCCGCGATGCGTGGCTCGCCGTTTGCAATGCGACAGGCGGGCAGCCATCCGAGGCTCCCCGATTGGAGGATGTCATGGAAGCCACCATGGACAGATCGATCTTCCGGGCGATCGCGGTGCAAGGCGGTGTGGGAGCGCTCGCTCTCGCGGCTCTGCCGATTCTGGGCGTTCTCGCGCTGGTGGCGCGCGGAGCCGTGCTCGGGCTGATGTTGTGCAGCGTTGTGCTCGGGGCGCTGCTCTACCTGGCCAGCGTGCGCTTCCGCGAGTGGCTCAAGACCCAGGCCGAGATCGACTACCGGCATCGCGGCCTTCGTATGGCGCGCAACGTCCTGCTCCATCCGGCCCACAGTTGGGCGCGATGGGAGGGCGAACGCGTCGCCGTCGGCGCCGACGACCTCCTGCTTTCGACGCTCGGTCCTGTTGACGCGGTCGATCTTCCCGCGCCGGGAACGCAGGCCGTACAGGGGCGGCCGCTCTTTCGAGTCAGGCATGGCCAGCGCTGCGTCGAAGTTCGCTCTCCCCTGTCCGGGTCGGTCTGCGAATCGAATCCGGTCCTGCGGCTCCATCCGCGACTGATGAACGAACAGCCGTTCACGCACGGCTGGGCGGTCCGGCTGGCGACGACATCAACAAGCGGCGCTGAGACAGGCGCGCTCCTCCCGGCCCGACAGGCCCGGACCTGGTTCCACGACGAAGTGGATCGCGCGCTCGCGGAGGCCGCACCGGCTATCGCGCCGGCGACCGCTCTGTGCGACGGTATTGACGAGCCGGCCTGGCGCCGACTCTCGCCGATGTTTGGACCCTCCTCGCCCGAGGCGCGCGTGCGCTTTGACGATGAGCAGTAGCACGACGCGGCTTTGCGGAACTCTCATGTCCAGCGGAAGTGAGTGATCCCGTGTCGATTCCCCTGCCCCAACTTCTCCCCTCGTGCGGCTCAGCGCGCCCCGCGACGCCCGCAGCGCGAACGGAACGGACTCGCCCCCGGGCGCACCGAACCGGCGCCGTCAGCCGGCGCGACTTTGTGCGGTTGACCGGGGCATGCGCCGCGACCCTGGCGGCGACGAGCGTCGCGCCGGCGGGCGGCGAAGCCGGAGGCCTCGACGCGGATCGGCGCGGCGTGCTCGTGGACCTGACGGTGTGCATCGGCTGCCGCCGCTGCGAGTGGGCCTGCCGGAACGAAAGCAACCCCCCCGCCGGCGAACTGCGCGAGTGCGATGACCAGTCCGTGTTCCGCTCGCGGCGCCGTCCGACATCGACGCAGTTGACCGTGGTGAACCGATACCCGGGCCCGGCGGGGGGGCCGGCCGCACACGTCAAGACGCAATGCATGCACTGCGAACATCCCGCGTGCGCGTCGGCGTGCCTGGTCGGGGCGATGCGCAAGACGCCGACGGGTCCGGTGATCTACGACGCGGCTCGCTGCATCGGCTGCCGCTACTGCATGGTCGCCTGCCCGTTTCAGTACGCCTCGTATGAGTTTGACAACGCGCTCACTCCGCAGGTGAGGAAGTGCCAGTTGTGCCCAGCGCGCACGAGTCGGGGAGAACTGCCGGCCTGCGTCGCCATCTGCCCCGTCGAGGCGCTCACCTACGGACGGCGCGATGAACTGCTGCGGATCGCGCACGAGCGCATCCGCACGTGCCCCGACCGGTACGTTGACCACGTTTACGGCGAGCATGAAGCGGGCGGCACCTCGTGGCTCTACCTCGCCGATCGTCCCTTCACCGAACTGGGCTTCCCGACACTGGGCTCATCGAGCCCGGCGGAACTGACCGAAGCGATCCAGCACGGCATCTTCAAGGGCTTCGCGGCCCCGGTGATGCTCTTCGGCCTGCTCGCGGCTGTGGGTCGGCTCATGCGCGACCCGAAGGAGTCGTCATGACCGCGCTCCCTCTCGCCAGTCCGACGCGTCCGCGCTACTTCACGCCCGGGGTCTGGGTCGTCGCGGGGGTCGCGCTCGCCGGCGGAGCCGCGCTGCTCGCGCGGTATGTTCTGGGCCTGGGGGCCGTAACCAACCTGAGCGACGGCTACCCGTGGGGATTGTGGATCGCCATCGACGTGGCCTGCGGCGTGGCGCTGGCGGCGGGTGGATTCACCACCGCCTTCATCGCCCACCTCGTTCATCGCGAGGAGTTCCACCCGCTGGTTCGGCCGGCGCTGCTCACGGCCGTGATCGGCTACACCTTCGTCGCCCTGGGCGTCATGACCGACCTCGGCCGCTTCTGGGCCATGTGGCACGTCATGCTGCCGTGGATGTGGCAGGGTAACTCCGTTCTCTTCGAGGTGGCCATCTGCGTGATGACTTACCTCACCGTCCTCTACATCGAGTTCCTTCCCATCGTCTGCGAGCGGTTCATCGGCCGCGTGCGCCTGCCGGGACCGCTCGCGCGCCTTGACCGGATTGCGGAAGCCGTGCTCAGGCGGCTCGACGCCAGTCTGGGCCGGGTCATGACGGTCTTCATCATCCTCGGGGTGGTGCTCTCGTGCATGCACCAGTCCTCGCTCGGCACGCTCATGGTCATCGCCGGGCCCAAACTGCACCCACTCTGGCAGACGCCGATGCTGCCCATGTTCTTCCTCCTCTCCGCGTTCTGCGTGGGACCGGCCATGGTGATCTTCGAGTCGCTTCTCGCCGCGCGGTCGTTCCGACTCGCGCCGGAGAGGGAGATTCTCGGGCGGTTGGCGCGGCTCATCCCGCTCCTGCTGGGCGTCTACGGGATCGGCAAGGTCATCGACCTGCTCAATCGCGGGGCGGCCCTGCATGTTCTTGAAGGCTCGGCGGCGAGCGCGCTCTTTGCGGCGGAGTTCGGCCTGGGCGTCATCGCGCCGCTCGCGCTGCTCCTCAGCCCCCGGGCGCGGCGCTCGACGAGGCTGCTGCTTCTCGCCGCGAGCCTCGTCATCTTCGGCGTAGTGCTGAATCGGCTCAACGTCTTCCTGCTCGGCTTCACACCCCCGATCGAGTCCGCGGCCTACGTCCCGTCGCTGGCTGAATTCGGCGTAACCGCCGGGTTCATCGCCATGATGGTGCTGATCTACCGCTTTGTGGCGCTCAACTTCCCGGTCATCGAAGGTCTGAAGGAGGTCCGGTCGTGAGAGCCGCACTGGCCGCCATCGGAGTGCTGGTTGCCATCGGCGCCATTGACGCACCGCGGGGCGCGGAATGGCCCGGAGATCTCGCGCCCGCGGCGCCGACGGATCGGCTTGCGGCGTGCATCGGATGTCACGCCGCGTTCGGGGCGGACGCGGACATCCAGACAAACCGCGGGCGCTTCGCACATGAACCCGCCGCGCAGGCAACAGCCGGACCGACCTCCTCCGCCCCCGCCCCGGGCAGCCCCGATGTCGTGATCATCGGCGAACTGGCAAACCTGTACGGCGCGGTGCGGTTCGAACACCGCGTTCACGCGGACATGTCGCAGATCGCCGGCGGGTGCGCCAACTGCCACCACCACACGCCGGAAGGAAGCACGATCAGCGCCTGCCGCGCCTGCCATGCCGCGGAGCGCAGCGCCGGCACTCCGGCGCATCCCAGTCTCAAGGGGGCCTACCACCGCCAGTGCCTCGCCTGCCACCGGGACTGGAGCCACGAGAACGCGTGCGGCTTCTGCCACACCGAGCAGGCCGCGCGCGGCGGCGGCGTCACGGACCCCGGCGCCCTGACGCACACGCGGTTCCCGCGCATCGAACCACGTTCCACCTCCCACTACTCAACCCCCCAGGCTCCGGCGCCCCTCGTGAGTTTCCAGCATCAGGACCATGCTCAGTCCTTCGGACTCCGATGCGTTGACTGTCACCGCGCCGGCTCGTGCACCGGGTGTCACGACGGCTCGCAGGGGCCGCAGGAGTCAATGCACCGGATGGACTCGTGCCGATCCTGCCACGCTGTGAACGCGTGCGGCTTCTGCCACGATCAGCAGCCCCGAGCGCCCTTCGATCACGCGGCGGCGACCGGTTGGAATCCCGGGCCGCAGCACGCAAACGCCCCGTGCGTGAGTTGCCATGGAAGAGTCGAGGCCTTTCTCCTCCCCTCGAGCAACTGCCGCGGCTGCCACGGCGATCTGAACCCGCAGACCTTCGATCATCGCATCACGGGCGTGCCGCTGGAGGGCAGCCACGCGCAGTTCGAGTGCAGACGGTGCCACGAGGCGAGCCGCGCGGATGCCCCCGCGACTTGCCGCGGCTGCCACGCCGAACGCGCGTACCCGGCGCAAATCCCCGGCCGGCAGAACTAGCGCTTTACCATGTCAAAAGAATCGCCGCGGGGTGGCATCGATCGCCGCCGTTCTGCGCGGGCGGGTGCCATCGATCGCCGCTCTGCGCGGGTGGCATCGATCGCCGCCGCTCGGGGCGGAGATCGATGACGAACGTGCAAATACGAGCGAGAGCGCTTGCCCCCCGCACTGCACTCTCGCTCAAAGCAGCGAGCGTGCAGTGGCACCCTCTTGATTCACGACCGCGCGGGTGCCATCGATCGCCGCCGCTCTGGGCGGAGATCGATGGCGAACGTGCAAGCGCGAGCGAATGCCTTTGCCGTCTGCACTGCACTCTCGCTCAGAGCCGCGAGCGTGCAGTGGCACCCTCTTGATTCACGACCGCGCGGGTGCCATCGATCGCCGCTCTGGGCGGGTGGCATCGATCGCCGCCGCTCGGGGCGGAGATCGATGACGAACGTGCAAATACGAGCGAGAGCGCTTGCCCCCCGCACTGCATTCTCGCTCAGAGC
>JBDIVQ010000025.1:0-37786 GCA_039794345.1 Phycisphaerae bacterium
GAGCCTGTCCCCCTACACTTCCCGCCCATGACGACTGCCGCTGCCCGGCGCCGACATCTTCGATGGGCCGTTGAACTTACCAGCCTGCCCACCGCGGCGGGGCGGGAGCATCGCGTCGTCCGGTGGATCGAGGGCTGGCTCGCCGGCCGCCGCAACCTCACCCTCCGCCGCGACCGCTATGGGAACATGCTCATCAGCCGCAAGGGGGCGAAGCGTCGCGGCCGGCCGCTGCTCATCACGGCCCACCTCGACCACCCTGCCTTCGTCATCACGAATGTTCGCGACCGCCGGCACATCGAGTGCGAGTTTCGCGGCGGGGTTCGGCCGCCATACTTCCTCAAGACCCGCGTCCGCGCCCTCGACTCCCGCGACGCGGCCCACCTCGGCACGATCATCGAGCACGCCAAGGGCAGACTCTTCGACGAGGTCGTCATCCGCCTGAGCCGGCCGACCGAGGCGCTCAGGGCCGGCGACCTCGCGACGTGGAACCTGCCGGCGGCGCGCGTTCGCAAAGGTCTGCTCGAGGCCCCCGCGTGCGATGATCTCGCCGGCGTCGCCGCGGCGCTGGCGGCGCTGGACGAACTGCGATCGAAGCGAGGCATCGGCGACGTGCGGGTCCTCCTGACCCGGGCGGAGGAGATCGGCTTTCTGGGGGCGATCGCCGCGTGCCGGACCGGCCTGATTCCCAGGAACGCCAAGATCATCGCACTGGAGAATTCGCGGAGTTTTGCCGAGTCGCCCATCGGCGGCGGGCCGATCCTCCGCGTCGGCGACCGCATCAGCATTTTCCACCACGGCCTGGCGTTCGAGGTCGCGCGGATCGCGATGTCGATGGAGCAGCGCCGCGGGGGGTTCAGGTGGCAGCGGAAACTGATGCCCGGCGGGGCGTGCGAGGCGACCACTTTTCAGGCGTTCGGCCACGAGGCGATCTGCCTCTGCCTGCCCCTGGGAAACTACCACAACATGGCTCATCTGGCGGAGGTCATTGAGGGCCAGCGGGGCGCCAAGGCCCGGATCGCACCTGAATTCGTCAGCGTGGCGGACTTCCACGGCCTGGTCGAGTGGCTGATTGCCTGTGCGAAGGCGCTCACGGCCCGCCCCCGCCGGGGCGACGACGCGGCCGACGGGAGCAAGGCAATTCGAGCGATGATGGAAAAGATTGACCGAACGAAGGGTTATGTATTGCGGGAAAGGGCGGCCAGACTGTAGAAGAGGGCGGTATGCTGGAACCCCGCCTGCCTGCCGCCGCGTATAGATGCTAAGTGGTTGCGTGGACAAGGGCGGACGAATCGCCGATGATTGCTCCATCGCGGCCACGGCCAGCCGGCGATTCAAGGCCCCCTGCAGGGGCGAGGTGAACGAGCGAGCGGATGAGCCAGAGCCAGACCCAGTCTGCCATGACCGATAAAGACCCCAGCGCGTCAACAAACGTCGACACGCTGCTGGGGCGGATCGTCGTTGAGCAGGGGCTCGCCACCTCGCAGGAAGTCGCCCACTGCTTCGAGATTCAGCGCCAGAGCCCCGACGCCCGCGAGGCGTCCCTTGCCGAACTCCTCCTACAGAACAACATCGTCACCTCGCGGCAACTCGACCGCCTGCGCCGCGAGGTCGAGGCGCAGAAGTCCACCCAGCAGATCCCCGGCTACTCGATCAAGAAGAAACTCGGCGCCGGGGCGATGGCCAGCGTCTACCTGGCGCGTCAGATCAGCCTCGACCGGATGGTGGCGATCAAGGTTCTGCCCAAGAAGTACAACAGCAACGTGAACTTCATCGAGCGATTCTACAAGGAGGGGCGCGCGGCCGCGAAACTCAACCACCCCAACATCGTCCAGGCCTACGACGTCGGCAAAGCGGGCGAGTTTCACTACTTCGTCATGGAGTACGTTGAGGGCGGCACCGTCTACGACATTCTCACGAAGAAGGGGCGCATCGAGGAGAAGGAGGCGATCGACATCATCCTCCAGATCGCCGACGCCCTCCTCCACGCGCACGAGAAGGGCTTCGTGCACCGCGACGTCAAGCCCAAGAACATCATGTTCACGAAGGAGGGGGTGGCGAAACTTGCCGACATGGGTCTCGCCCGCGCCGTCTCCGACATCGAGGCCGCCAAGGAGGAGGAAGGCCGCGCCTTCGGCACGCCCTACTACATCTCCCCCGAGCAGATCCGCGGCGAGGTGAACATCGGCCCGCAGGCGGACATCTACTCCCTCGGCGCCATGTTCTACCACATGGTCACGGGCCAGGTGCCTTTCGACGGCGAGAACCCAACGGCCGTCATGCACAAGCACCTCAAGTCCGACCTCGTCCCGCCGGACCACGTCAACCCGAAACTCTCCGCCGGCGTGTCGGAGGTCATCGAGATGATGATGGCCAAGAGCCGCCGCGATCGCTACCACAACTGCCGCGACCTGATGGAAGATCTCCGCCACGTCCGCGCCGGCCAGAAGCCCCGACTGGCGCACAAGGAAATGGACCTGACCGGCCTCACGGGGGGCACGGTCATTCCCACCGGCCAGGCCGAGGAATCGGGCATCATGGTCGCCGCGCCCGCGGCGAGCGAAGGCGGCTCGGCCTTCAATCACCCCGCCGTCATGCTGCTGATGATCCTGCTCGGCGTCAGCCTTCTGGGCAACATCATCATGCTTCTCGTGAGCATGACGCGCTGAAACGGCATCCGATCGAGGCGAGTGCGGCTTGGTCGGGACTCATGCCCCGATCCACTCTGCGGCGCCCGCTTCTCGCGGATCCTGCGGCTCCAGACGGTTGTCCGATCCCTCCTGCCTCGGGAGGCGCATGGGTCTCATGGACCTGGTTCTCGCCGGGCGCGCAACGAACAGCGCCGAGGACTTTCGTCCGCGGCGCTGCGAAGGAGAGTGAGACTTGTCAGCCGCTTCCTGGCGGCTTCAGTTGGTGATGGGGCTGGGGGCTTCCTCGGGCTCCTCGCGGTAGAGGAAGCGGCTCTCGAGTTCGCGCCGGATCTTGGCCAGCGCCTTGACCTGGATCTGCCGCACTCGCTCCTTGCCCACGCCGACGATCTGGCCGACCTGGCCCAGGGTGAGGCTGCGGTCCTGGTCCTGCGCCTCGACCTCGCCGCCGCTCTCGCCGATGCCGAAGCGATGCCGGATGATGGACATCTCGACGTCGGTGAGGCCGCAGCGATTCTCGCGGACGATGTTCGCCACTTCCTCAGCGCAGTCCTGGTCGAGCATCTCGCGCCGCTCGTCGTAGGGGCGGGCGACTTCGAGTTCAGGCTCGAACTCGACGGGGAAGCGCTCGCGATGCCGGCTCGCCTTGACGCCCAGGCGGCTGAACGCCTTGAGGATCGACTGGCAGGCATAGGTCGAGAACTTGAAGCCGTAGTCCGCGTTGAACTTCTCGGCCGAGCGGAGCAGGGCCATGTTGCCCTCGCTCACGAGGTCGGCGAACTCGAGATCGCGGATGCGCGTCCGGCGCGCCATGGCGATGACCAGGCCGACGTTGCTCTCGGCGATCTGCGTGCGCAGATCCTCGACCTTGCGATGCCACTTGAGCATCTCGCGGATCTGCCCCGGGGTCGGCTCGAGGGGGGCGGAGCGGTCATCCTTCATCCCCAGTTCCTCCTGGATCTTGCGGATCCGGAACTTGGCGTAGTTGAACTGGTGGAAGAGGACTCGCTCCTGCTTGCTCGAGAGGCGCTTGATCTGCCCGCTGGAAACCGACTGGTTCGGCGAGCGCGTCAGGCGGTCCATCAGCGGCTGGTACCAGGAGATGTCAGGCTTGGCGATCGTCTTCTCGTAGATGCGGACTTGGGCCTCGCGCTCGTGGAACGCGGGGCTGTCGATGAAGTCGATCGGCCGGCTGAGCAGTTCGGCGATGACCCGCGCCTCGTCGGGGCGCAGGTCGGGCCGGGCCGTCGGCCGCGGCGCACGCGCAGGAGCACGCAGGCCGTCGTGGAACTGCATCTGCTCGAAAGGGGATCGGGTTGGGGTGTCGTTCTTGCGCATTTTAACTGCCTGCAGGTCCGGGCCGCATGGGACTTCCCGGCGACCACGTCCTTCATTCGGTCCAGACGGGGATGGTTGTCGCGCCGCGCCGGGACCGGTAAGACCTGCACATCTATGTATGGAGTATGACGCGCAAAGGTTCAAATGATTCTAAAAAACACCTGGAATCCCCACAATTCCCCCTGAACCGGCGAGAACTCAGGCTTTCACCTCCCCCTCATCGACCAATCGCAGCCCAGTTTGCCAATTCCGGAGGTGGAGCCGTCGATCCATCCGGAGATCTCCCCCTTGATAGGTTACGATGGCCGCCCTAGCCACCGATGGAATACCTCGAAAAGGGTGGTTGACTGGGAAGACAGCGGCCTGCGATGGGCTTCCAGGGCGGTAGAGCGGTCCAGCCGCCTCGGGCGGACACCCGCGGAGAACGGCCGGGGCGACTGCTCGTTCAGCGGCTCGGAGTCAGGACGACGCAGTCCAGGCCGAAGAAGGCCCGGGTGCCCGACGCCTGCGGATTGCCGCCGATCACCTCGGCCCGGAGGATGAGCCGGCCGCGATCCGGCTTGAAGGAGCCGAGTTCGATCGGACCGCTGGCCTTGCACACGCCCTCAGCGCCGCTGAAGCAGTCGATGGGCGCCCCGGCCGCGCGGCCGTTGACGGAGAACTGCACGATGCCGTAGTCCCAGCTCTTCGTCGCATGCACGGTGAGATCGACGGGGCCCGCCGCGTCGGTGGGGATGGCGAGTTCGATGAAGTCGCCGACGTTGGAGGCGCGGACCCAGAGGTGCTCATCGCCGCTCCAGGTGTCGCGAGCAAAGCCCTTCATGCCCTGCGGACCGAACTGGAGTCCGGGGGTGTGTCGAACGGCGACGAGGTCCTCGCACTCGACGGCCCCTTCAATGACGAAGGGAGGGGGAAGGGGTGGCGGGTCGAGCGGGCCGCGCTTCGCCTCATCGGGTTGCGGATCGCGGTTGTGCACGGCACCGGGACGGGCGTAGAAGAACGTCGTCGCGGCATAGCCGACGTTGCACTCCTGCCAGTGCCAGACCTCCATGTCGAGGCGCAGCGCGCTGCGGAAGGGGATGGCGTCGAGCAGGCGGACGCGCGAGACGGCCGTGTGGCCGTAGTTGCCCGGCCCGTCGCAGCGCGGCTGGGCGTGGAAGGGTCCGGTGAAGGTTTCGGGACAGCACCAGGCATAGCCGTAGTAGTCTTCCGTGCCCGTGCCGAAGTGCGAGGGAAACGCCTCGCCGTCCACGTAGATCTTCTCATCGCCCTCGCCCCACCACGCCTCCACCGGGTTGACGACGGCGAGGCTGTCGCCGAGGTACACGCCGCGGCCGCGGATGTCGATGTAGTTCCAGTCCTGCATCGGGCGCGTGGGGATGGGGTTCTCGTGGCGCCAGTGCGCGTGGAAGTGCATCGAGCGCTCGTCCCACTGCCAGGACTGGTTCTCGATGATGAGTTCGATCGCGGCTTCGCTGGGGCCGAGATTCTCCACGACGATCGAGCCGGTCTTGCGGTAGGGCATGATCCAGCGCGAGGTGAGGATCGCAGCCGCGTCGTCATCGTCATCGGCGGCGGCGGTGCGGTACCAGTCCTCATAGACGTTCAGCCCGACGCCGACGCCGTAGAAGTCGCCCACGGGAGACCAGATGGCTTTTTCCTGATCAAACTCGGCGGAGAGAACGACTGTGCGCAGCGCCTCGGAGAAGTCGGCGGCGGCGACGCGGCACGTGAGCGTGCGCACCGCGGAGGGTCCGGGCGGCAGCGCCAGGCCGAACTTCTCGCCTGGCTCGAGCGTGCGGCTGACCCGCTGCGTGCGGCCGAGGGGCGCGGCGGCGGGATCGGCGAGGGTGCGCTGCACGCGGTCGAGCACCTCGGCCGCGGCGAGAAGCGCAGCCGTGGTGAACGACTCCACCGGCGCGCCGCCGTCGTAGGTGCGGTAGTTCACCTGGTAGTAGAAGCCGTCCGAATCGCTGGTGATCTTGCAGTGCTGCGCATAGGGAATGGGGAGATAGAGGTTCCAGCCGCGGCTGCGCACGGCGGCGAGCGGCGCGCCCAGCGGCGCCTCGCCCGGCGACCAGGTGCCGCCGAGCAGCGCACTCATCGGCGCTTCGAGCGCGGGTTGCGACTCTCGATCGAGATAGATGCGCAGCGTGCCCTTGGGATTGGCAGACCAGATGCGGACGATGGCGCCCGGGCCCTGGGCCTCCATCAGGACCCACTCGCGCCGCTCGCCGTTCGTCTCGACGCGCAGGTACTGGCTCGCGTCGCCGTTGGCGAACCAGGTCGCCGGATCCTCCGGCGTCGTCGAATTGCGGTCGTAACTCGACGCCTGCGCGCACGCGTACCACGGATCGGGCAGGCGCGCCGGGGCGGAGCGGTCGATCATCTCTTCAAGAAGCGACTCGACTGTGATGGGAGGCGCAGCGCTTCTCGACGCCAGGGCGACGCCGCAGGGCGCGGCAAGCGCCGCCGCCACGACGAGAAACGCCGCACGCACGGCGGTGGACGTGTTGCATGCGAGCATGATCGAACCTCCGTCAGAAGGTGAGGGAGTATGGTACGGCGGCGGCGCGCCGGCTCCACGGCCGACCCTCGTCCCCGGACGCAGGGCGTCCGCACTCTGAAGCGATGCTCCGCCGCACGGGGCGAAACGGCCGGGTGGTCAGGGGCGACCGGAGACTCGTCGTGCCGGGGAGGGCCGACCTGCGGTGCTTACCTGCGGCCGGAACAGGCTCTATGCTCAGAGAGGCGCGGATGCGGTTCGCCCAGCGGCGCAGACGCAGACGCCGCGGTTCGAGGAACGGCCCATGAGAGGATCAGCGCGATATTCGAATCATGCCGCCATCGCCGCGGCCGTGCTTGCGGCCATCGCGGCGGGGGCACTTGCGGGCGACGTGCGGGACGTTCGCGGCCGCGTCGTCGATGAGCAGGGGCGGCCCGTCGCGGGCATCGCGATCGGCACGCACTGGACGAGCATGAACGGCGCCATCACGCCGCAGTGGAAGTCCGACGCCTCCATGCAGGAGCGGCTCACGATCCGGACTGACGATCAGGGCCGCTTCGGCGGCCCGCTCTACTTCGACGGCCGGCCTCTGGCGCTGGTCGCGCTTGATCTCCAAGCGCGTCGCGGGGGCACGGCGATCCTCGATCCCGCCGCCCGCGAAGATGAGTTCACCCTCACTGTCGGCCCGCTCGTGCGCCTCTGCGGCGAAGTGCGCATCGCCCTGCCGCTGCTGAAGGACAACACGGTGCGCGCGTTCATCTTCGATCCCCGCGCGCCGATCGCCATCGCCTCGGCGGTCGTCGAGGGCGAAGGGGCGTGGGAGTTGCTCCTTCCGCCCGGACGCGTGAAACTCTCGCTCGTCGCGGCCGAACTCGAACGCGCGGAGATCGAACTCGACCTCGCAGCCGAGCACGTCGATGCCGGTGCGGTCGCGCTCCAGCCGACGGCGCTGGCGAGACTCTACGGAAAGGAGCCGCCGCCATGGACCGTCACCGAGGCGCGGGGCGTGGACGCCGGCGTGCAGATCGCGGACTTCACGGGCAAGTGGCTGCTCATCGAGACGTGGTCGTACTGGTGACCGCCGTGCATCGGCCGCAGGTTGCCGGCCCTCATGGACCTCTACGACGAGTTTGCTGATCTGCGCGACCGCTTCGCGATCGTCGCCTTCCACGACCGCAGCGCTCCGACCTTTGAAGTGCTCGATGAGAGGATGAAGGACGTCATCGAGAAGCAGTGGAACGGCCGTGAACTGCCCTTCCCCATCCTGCTCGACTCGACGGGCCGGACGTATCGCAACTTCGCCATCACCTCGCTGGGCACGGCGATTCTCATTGACCCGCAGGGCCGGGTGGTCCGCGGCGCCGGCGAGGAGATCCTCCGGGCGGAACTCGAGAAACTCCGGGCCGAGCGCGGCCGGTGAAGACGGACGCACGGTGGACGGGGACGGCGGCGCCGGGAGCGGCCTTCAGGATGGTGGTGCGGAGTTTCAGCCCGCGCGATCGTACCGGCTGAAGGCCAGTACCACCGATCTTCTGCGGCAGAAGGCGTTGGATCGGCAGGCCGGTCGGCTGCGCCGCCTCCTCGACGAAAAGTGATCGAGGACATGGGGCCGGCCTGCCCTTGCGTGGTTCGCGCCCAAGCGTGGCAGGTCGCGAGGCACCTTCCGCCCGTTCGGCGCTACCATTTCGCCGGCCTTGCCTTGAACGCCGCGGCGGCCGGCGCAAGGCTGACCAGGCGGCCGGAACAGACGCGTAATCGTGGAGTGATCGAATGTCCCTGGGAGTCTCCCTGCCTGTGCTTGGAGCCGCGGCGCGGCGGGTTTTCGGCCTGGCGGCGCCGGAGCCGCCGGCCGGCATCCGCGTGCAGTCGATCGCGATCGAAGCGGGGATGGTGCGACACGCGGGCGGGCACTGCTACAACGTCGATCTGCCGCTGGGCATGTTCGGCCCGGCTCCCGAGTCGGCGGGCGAGGCCGTCGGCTGCGTGATCGAGAACGGCCGGATCCTCGGCCCGCCGGGACAACTGCACGACCTCATTCGCCTGCGCGGCAGGGGCGGCTACAGCCTCTGGGCCGATCCGAAACTCGGCCGCGTCACCCTCTTCTTCTCCGCGAGCGACAACTCCGATCCGCGCACCAACGGGCGGACCTACGGCGTGATCAACCAGCCGCTCGAGTTCGCCAACGACTGGAACCACTGGCTCCAGCGCTCGTGGAAGAACCACTCGCGCGGGGCGTACTTTCTGCGGCGCGGCGGGCATGCCGTGCCGCCGCCGCTCTACGCGAGCCTCGGCGTGACGGACATCTGCAATCTCAAGTGCGGGATCTGCGGCTCGCAGAACATGCTCACGCCGGTCAACCGGCGGCACATGGACATCGGCGTCTTCCGCCGCGTTGCCGACACGATCTTTCCGCTGCTCATCACCGTCGAACTCAACAGCCGCGGCGAGCCGATGATCCACCCGCAGTTCACCGAAATGCAGGAGGTCATGCTCGATTACGACATCTTCACGCGCTACCAGACGAACGGGACGCAGTTCGTCGCGCGCAAACTCGCGCTGCTCGCCAAGACGCGCGGGGATGTCTCCATCTCCATCGACGCCACCGGCGATCTTTTCGAGTACGCCCGCACCGGCGCCAAGTGGGAGCAGGTGGACCAGGGCACGCGCAACCTCATGAAGGTGCGCGACCCGCAGCGTCTGGGCGTCGGGCTGTATCCGACGCTGACCGCGAAGACGATCGAAGGCGCTGCGAACCTGATCGACTGGGCGGTGGAGGTCGGCGTCGATCGCATCGACTTTCACGTCTACGAGCCGATCGAGGCAGGCGTCGAGCAGGCGCCGAGCCAGCGGCAACTGGACGACCTCAAGCGATATGCGGCGAAGGTCGATCGGAAACACCCGATCCAGATCTCCGTCGAGTTCGAGATCGTCAAGGCGGGGACGCTGCCGCCGGTCGATCGCCCCGCGCAGATGCGTTACGCGAACATTCCCCGGCCGCTGGGCATCGCGTCGGCGCATCCGGAGTACACCTGCATGGCGCCGGTGCAGAACGTGGAGATCGATCTCGACGGCTGCGTGTGCGTCTGCTGCCGCACGCAGGACCGCAAACTGGGCAATGCGATGAGCGTGGAGGCGTTCGCGGACTGCTGGTTCGGTGCGGAGTATGAGGCGATCCGGGCTTCGCTGCGGCGCGACAGCGCGACGCCGCCGATCATCGACACCTGCCGCGGCTGTGTGAAGCACTACACGGCAGGTCAGGGCATCGTGGAGTTCGCCTCGTGAGCACGGCCGCATCATCCGTTCAGCGCGCTTCCGACGCCCACGATGAGTCTTCGAATCGTGGGGTGCATTGCCACGATGCGTCTTCGAAGCGCAGGGCGCCTTCAACCGACGTCCGTCCCGGCAAGGTGTATTTTGTCGCCGCCGGCGCGTGGTACACGCTGGTGTCGATGGTGCAACTGGCGCGAGGCCGCTTCGACCCGCAGGTGAACGCGGGTCGGATGATCCGCGGCCTGTTCACGCGGCACATTGACGGGGTGCTGGATGGGATCCACCACGAATCGGGCCATTGCTACACCTGTCGGGTGCCCAAGGGTCTGCTCTCCGACGCCGAAGCCCGCTCTCGCCTGGTCGTCTGCGAAGATGGTCGCGCGCTCGGTCCGGCCCACAGCAGTCATAATGACATCCGCACCCTCGGAGGCGGGCGCTACTCGCACTGGTCGGGCTGGCTCTACTTCTCCACCCCGGACAACAGCGACCCGCGGAGCAACGGCCGCGCGTACACCTATCGCGATTGAAGGTCGCGCATAACAGAATGGCCGCAAAGAGGCACAAAGTACACAAGAGAGAAGTAAGGGATCGCTTTTGTGACCTTTGAGCCTTATTGCGGCAATGCTCTGACCTGCATCGCCTTTGCATGATCCGGCTGATCGTATTGAAAGCGAATCGATGTGTGGAATCGCAGGTATTGTTGATCTCAATGGACACCTCGGCTCGCATCGGCTGCGCGAACTCGCCGCGGCGATGAACGAGACGATGGTTCATCGCGGGCCGGATGATGCGGGCGTGTGGGTGGATGCGGCGGGCCGCTGCGCGCTGGCACAGCGCCGTTTGTCGATCGTCGATCTCTCGCCGCTGGGCCGGCAGCCGATGGTGCTCGAGGGCGGCGAAGCCGCGCTGACCTTCAACGGCGAGATCTACAACTTCCTGGAACTCCGCCGGCGCCTCGAATCTCAGGGGCGCCGGTTTGCGAGCCGCTGCGATGCGGAGGTGCTGCTGCACCTGATGGCCGATCAGCACGTCGATCGCCTCGGCGCCCTGCGCGGGATGTACGCCTTCGCCGTGTGGAACGCGCGGCAGCGGTCGCTGCTGCTGGCGCGCGATCCGTTCGGCAAGAAGCCGCTCTATCTCGCGCGCGGGCGCGGCTGGTTCGCCTTTGCCTCGGAACTGCGGGCGCTCGAAGTCATCGACGACCTCGATTGCGCCATCGATCCACAGGCGCTGGGCGACTACCTGCTGCTCCAGTACATCCACGCGCCGCGGACCATTTACCGAGGCGTCGAGAAACTGGAGCCGGGCTGCTGGCTTTCGCTCGACGCCCAAGGGCGGCAGCAGCGCGGCCGGCACTTCGCCTGGTGCGCCGGCGACGCCGACCCGGAGGTCGAACTGGCCAGCACCTACGAGGGCCGCCTTGAGCAACTCGATGCGCTCCTCACGAGCGCCGTGGAGCGGCGGCTGATCTCCGATGTCCCTCTCGGCGCCTTCCTCTCGGGCGGCATCGACTCCGCGCTGGTCGTGAGCCGCATGAAGCGCCTCGGCGTGCACACGAAGACGTACTCCGTCGGCTTCGCCGATTCGCCGGAATCGGAGCACGTGCAGGCCCGCGAGATCGCCGCGCGCCTCGGCTGCGAGCATCACGACATTGTCCTGCGGCCCGATGCGATCGAACTCGCGCCCCTCATCGCGAGCCGCCTTGACGAACCCAACGGCGATTCGAGTTGCCTGCCGACGTACCTGCTGTCAGAGTTCACGCGCCGCCACGTGACGGTCGCGCTCTCGGGGGACGGGGGCGATGAGATGTTCGGCGGATACGGCCGCTACTTCGACACGCTGGCGGACGAAGAGGGCTTGAGGCTTGAGGCTTGTGACGTGAGCGGGCCGGCTCTTCAGGCCCCAGGCCGCAAGCCCGAGGTCTCACATCTCTATCTCGGCCCGCGCCTCACCATCTTCCAGGAGAGCGACCTGCCGCGATTCCTCGGCGAAGTCCCCGCCGCGACGCGCGAGAGCATCGCCCGCTGGTCGCGCCTGCTCGACCGCGCCGATCGGCCGCTGATCCACACGATGCGCAGCGTGGACGTGCAGAGTTACCTGCCCGGCGCGGTGCTCGCCAAGGTGGACCGCATGTCCATGCAGCATTCGCTGGAGGTGCGCTGCCCGCTGCTCGATTCCGAAGTGGCGCGATTCGCGGCGGCGCTGGGCGCGGATGACCTCATCATGCGCGGCCGCGGCGAGAACGGCCGGCCGACCTTTACCGGCAAGCGCATCCTAAAGGACCTGCTCAGCCGCGAACTGCCCCGCGAGTGGGTGCATCGGCGCAAGCGCGGTTTCGGCCTGCCCTCGAACTTCTGGGATGGACAGGCCCTGCGGGTCTTCGCGCACGACATCCTCGCCGGATCCGACACCGCCCTGGCGGACTGCCTCGATCACGGCGAGGTGAAGCGGTGGCTCATCGAGCAGGAGAACCCGCAGTGCTTCTCCATCTACCGCCTCTGGCCGATGCTCATCCTCGAACTCTGGCTGCGCCAGGCGGCGGCCCGGCGGAGCGCCTCGGCCCGACACAGGCCGAGGGCCGCGGTCGGACAGTTGGCGGCCGAGTGAGGTTCGGAGATCGCTCCGGGCCGGCTCCGCCCGGCCTGCCCGGGGATGGTGGTCCGGACCCCGACGGGGGCGCCGCCCCGCGAGGGCGACGGGGGTGCTCTGAGCGGGGAAATCGCTTCATCTGCGGGAATGCAGGAGCCGGTGGAGCGGGTTATAATCCCCATTGCCGCCCGGAAGCGGGACGGAGGGCCTCCCTCCGTTCGGGGTCGGCGCAGACCGGGTTCGAGCGGCCGCGCCTCGGACGGTCGCCACCACCACACACCCATCGTGCGGGAGGCGTCGTCGGGCTCGACGCCGCCAAAGGAGGAGTACTGTGAGCGTTCACACCGCCGGGATGTCCATCAACGCCGTCCACCACGACATCGGGACCGTGGCCGGCGAAGGGCAGACCCTCCTCGACAAGTTCCTCGACGCCACGATCCGCTTCGAGGCGAGCGACCTGATCGTGAAATCCGGCGCCTCGCCGAAGATCCGCCTCCGCGGCGCGCTCAAGCCGCTCAAGATCGATCCGGTCTCCGAGCAGCAGATGTTCCAGATCGCCAAGGACGTGCTCGATGAGAACCAGTACCAGAGTTTCAAGACGCGCGGGTCGATCGACTTCGCGCACGATTACGACGAGAACAACCGCTTCCGCGTGAACCTGTTCATGGCCCGCGGCAAGCCGGCGATCGCGGCCCGGCTCGTGACGAGCAAGATCCGCCGGTTCGAGGACCTCTACCTTCCGCCCGTGATGGCCGAGATCGCCATGAACGCGCAGGGTCTGGTGCTCCTCTCGGGCGTGACCGGCTCGGGCAAGAGTACGACGATCGCGGCCATGCTCCAGTACATCAACGAGCGCAAGCCGGTGCACATCGTGACGATCGAGGATCCGATCGAGTACATTTTCAAGGACTCGAAGGCGTTTGTGAACCAGCGCGAGGTGGGGATCGACTGCCTGGACTTCAACGACGCCCTCCGGGCGCTGGTGCGTGAGAACCCGGACGTGGTGCTCATCGGCGAAATGCGCGACAAGGAGACGTTCGAGGCGGCGATCCGGGCCGCGGAGACGGGCCACCTTGTCTTCGGGACCATTCACGCGTCATCGGCGTGGCAGTCCTTCGGCCGCATCTACGACCTGTTCAACCCCGAGGAGCGCGAGCAGATCCGCAAACTGCTCGCGTACAACCTGCGGGCGATCGTGTACCAGAAACTTCTGCCGACGCTGCACGAGAAGATCGGGCGCATTCCGGCGATCGAGATTCTGCTCAACAACGCGCCGGCCCGCAAGTACATCCTCGAGGGGCGCGAGGGAGAACTGCTCGACATCATCCGTTCGAACCGCGACGCGGGGATGATCGACTTCACCAGTTCGCTCGTGCAACTGGTGGAGCAGGAGTACATCCACTACAAGGTGGCGATGGAGGCCACGCCGAATCCGGAAGAGTTGTCGATGCGCCTCAAGGGCATCAGTTGACGGGCCGTCCGCCTCGCCGGGGGCGTCGGCGGCCGCTCTGAGCCGCTTCCTTTCGCCTAGGCTTTTCGGTCGGCTCGGTCGGCGCCCCGGGGCGCTGAGGACCGCGTGAAAGGACCGCCATGACGCTCTCACTCGCAGTTGAGTGGTACATCCTCGTCGGCCCGTGGGCGCCCCTCGTCGCGATGGGCTTCCTCTTCCTCTGGGGCTGGGTCACCTCCTCCATCTGGGACAAGGACTCGATCTACTGGCACTTCAACCGCGAGGTGTGGAACATCGCCCACCTCATCAGTGGAACGCTCGGCTTCGCGATCATGATCGCCCCGGTTCCCGTCGTCTGGTGGCCGGCGGTGGGCTTCCCGGCCGGCCTGCTGGTGATGTGGGCGTCGAGCATCGCGTACTGGATTTACCACAATCGCAACGTCCCTGCCGATCAGGCCTTCCGCATCTCCGCGGAGGGACTGCGGGCGCGTCTGGCGGCTCGATCGGCGGCGCGGCAGCAGAAGGCCGCGGCCATCTCGATCATTGACGCCAAGGGCGTGGCGCGCGGCCTGCCGAACAAGGACGATCCCCTCTTCGTCGTCCACATGGCTCTCGAAGACCTCCTCACTCCCGCCCTCATCCAGCGCGCCGCCGCCATCGAACTCGTCCCCAATCGCTCGGGGCAATACCAGGTCAGCCAGACCGTTGACGGGATGCGCTACCGGCGCGACCCGCTCGAGCCCGGCGTCGCCAATGCGCTGATTGACTACTTCAAGAGCGCCGCCGCCCTCGACGTCGCCGACAAGCGCCGCCGCCAGACGGGCATGTTCAACGTCCGCTTCGGGACCGAGAACCACGAACTGCGCATCCGCTCGGCCGGCTCGACCGCCGGACAGACCCTCACCGTGGACATCGACATCCGCAAGCGCGTGGACATCAAGCCTGCCGATCTCGGCCTGCTGCCGCGTCAGATCGAGGCGCTCGACAAGGCCGTCGCCGACCTCCACGGCGTGATCCTCGTCGCCGCCCCCGTCGGCAACGGGCGCACGACGATGCTCTACTCGCTCCTGCGGCGGCACGACGCCTACACCGCCAACATCCGCACCCTCGAACTCGAGCAACTCGTGACGATCGACGGCGTGGGGCACGCCGAGTTCAAGGCCGACAAGGGCACCGACTTCGCGACCGAACTGCGCTCGATCCTCCGCCGCGACCCGACGATCATCATGGTTGAGGACCTGGCGGACGCGAAGACGGCGCAGGAGGCGGCGACACCGGGCATGCGCGGCCCGCTGCAGTACCTCGGCATCCGGGCGGAGAGCGGTCTGGAGGCGCTCGCCAAGTGGGCCAAGGCGGTCGGCGACCTCAAACTCGCCGCCGAGCCGATGAAGGCCGTCATCTCCTGCCGCCTGCTGCGCAAACTCTGCGACAACTGCAAGGTTCCCTACCAGCCCGATCCGAACCAGTTGCGCAAACTGGGCCTGCCGCCCGATCAGATCAAGCAGCTCTTCAAGCACTCGGGCAAGGTCATCGAGCGCAATCGCGAGGAGACGTGCCCGGCGTGCGGCGGGCTGGGCTACCGGGGGCAGACGGGCGCGTTTGAGGTCATGGTCTTCGACGCCGACGCCCGCAAGCTCATCGCCGCCGGCGATCTCAACGGACTCAAGACCCACATGCGCCGCCTCAAGACCATCAGCACGCAGGAGGCGGCGCTGCGCAAGGCGATCGAGGGAATCACCAGCATCGAAGAGGTCATCCGCATCACGCGCAGCGGGCCGGCCGCGGGCGGGCAGGCTGAAGTTCAGCCCGCCGCCTGACCGCCGCCGGTTCGCCGTCGATTCACCGCGCGCCGCCCGCGACCGGCGCGCCCTCACGCAGGAGCGTCTCCCATGATCATGAACATTCTCGTCATCCTGTTGGTGGGAATCACGGCGTGGATTCTCGCGGCCTACGGCTTCTTTTCGTCGCTGCTGCATCTCGCCTGCGTCGTCGTGGCCGGGGCCGTCGCCTTCGCCGCCTGGGAGCCGATCGTCCTGCTCTTTCTCGGCGCCCGGATGCCCGATTACGCCTGGGGGCTGACGCTTGTGGTCGTCTTCGCGGTCACCCTGTTCATCCTCCGGCTGATCTCGGTCAAAGCGTGCCCGGCGCAGGTGCATTTCTCGACGACGACGAACTTCATCGGCGGCGGCGTTCTCGGCGCCGCCTCGGGCGTCCTCACCATCGGCATCCTCCTCCTCGGCATCCAGTTCCTCCAGATGCCTTCCGAACTGCTCGGCTACCGCGGCTGGAAGGTCGATGAGCGCGGCGAAGTCAACCGCCCTTCCGGCGCCAGCGGCCGACTCTGGCTCCCCGTCGATGAGTGGACGGCGAAGTTCTACGAATACGCCAGCCGCGGCTCGATGTACGCCCCTAACAACCTCGCCAGACTTCATCCTGACCTCGCCCAGGCCGCCAGCCTCTACTCCGAGAGCATCAACGGCGGCGAAAGCCGGCAGGGCATGGCCCCCGACCAGGTCAAGATCCGCAACGTCTACGAGATCAACGGCGACACGCTCCGCGACCCGCGCAAGTTCCTCGATGACCAGGCCAAGGGCATTGATCGCCGGCGCCAGGCCCCGGGCGATCGCTTCAAGATCGTCATCATCGAAACCGAGATTGACAACGGCGCCGCCGACAAGGGCGACCGCCTCCGCCTCACCAAGGGCCAGATCCACCTCGTCTGCCGGGCCCCGCGCGCCGGGGAGGATGAGTACACCCGCCTCTTCCCCAACGCCTTCATCCAGCAATACAAGTCCGACTCTGCGGATGAAGGACGCTTCCTCTACGACGGCGGCGACCTCGCGGCGACCTCCATCGGCGGAGCGACCTCGGGCATCGGAATGAAGTTCGAGTTCATCGTGCCCCAGGACTGGCAGCCGAGCCACCTCGTCGTCCGCCAGATGCGCGCGCCCATCCCGCGGGCCGCCCCCATCGCGTGGACGGAGAAAAACCTCACCGACCTCGAGACGGCCGAGCGCCCCCCGACCGCCGGAGGGCGCGGCGAGACCCGGCCGTGGCTGGGCTACATCCTCGGCCTCGTCTGCGTCGTCCTCGTCATGGTCGTCACCGTCCAGGAACCCAAGCGCACCCACCAGGATTGATCGGCGAGGAGCGGACCAGACGCCGTCGCGGCGCTCTGTGCATCGCCGGATTCGCGCTATGCTCCAGAGGTATGTCCCAAACGCTGTTTCGTCGGGCGCCGGCGAAAGTGAATCTCGCCCTGGCGGTGGGAGCCGCTGACCCCTCGGGGTCCGATCCGCGTCATCCGATCTGCTCGTGGATGGTGCGGGTGTCGCTTTGCGATGATGTGTTCGTCACGCGTCTGCCTCCGGGCTCGCTCTCGCGCTATGCGCTGCTGTGGGCGGCGGATGCGGCACACAAGCCCGACATCGATTGGCCCATCCGCACGGACCTCGCCGTGCGGGCCCACCTCCTGCTGCGCGAGGCGGTGGGGCGCGACCTGCCGGTGCAGATGAAGATCGAGAAGCGCATCCCGCTCGGGGCCGGGCTGGGCGGCGGATCGAGCGACGCTGCGGCGATGCTCCTCGCCTGCGACGATCTCTTCGACCTGCGCCTGGGCGAAGAAGGATTGACCCTCCTCGCCGCCCGGCTGGGCAGCGACGTGCCCTTCTTCATCCGCCACCGCAGCGCGGTGATCGAGGGCTTCGGCGAGCGGATCGAACCGGCGCGCTCGCCGGCCTCGCTGTGCCTCGCCCTCGTGATGCCGGCGTACGGCTGCCCGACGGCGGAGGTCTACCGGCGCTTCGACGAGCAGGGCCGGCTGGCGTTCGAGCAGGGGGCGGCGCGCGTGCGGCTGCTGGCGCAGAGCGGCCGGTTCGAGGCGGATACGGCCTTCAACGACCTGGCGGAACCGGCGTTCGCGCTTCGTCCGGAACTGCGCGAACTGGCGGCGGCAGTGGCCGATCTGGCCGACCGGCCGGCGCACGTGACGGGCAGCGGCGCAGCGCTCTTCGTCGCCTGCGACAGCCTCATGGAGGCCGAGGCGCTGGCCCGGACCGTGAGCGAGCGCCTGCGAACGCCGGCGCTGGCGGTCACGCTCGACGAGACGGCAAGCGACGCCCTCGCCGGCCGGCGCGCGGACGGGCAGGGCTGAGAACGCCGCGAACCGCCGGGGGCGGTGGGCGGTATTGAAGCAATCGAATCGACTCCTGTTGACGCTACTCAATCGAGGTGAATGAAGTGATGAACCGAGCATCGAAGCGACACCTGGTCCTCCGCAGTTCCCGGCGCGCGGAGTGGCGAAGCGGCGCTCTCGCCCTGGGAGTGGCCCTTTGGGCGACGGGTCTCGCGCCCGCGGCCGCGCCTCCGGAGGATTCCCCGATCGCGCGGGCGGCGGAAGTGAGCGAGGCGTTCAAGGCGGTGGCGGCGGCGGCGAGTCCGAGCGTCGCCCGCATCAGCGGGTACACCGGCAGCGGGGCGAAGGTGACGGGTTCCGGTTTTGTCATCGATCCGCGCGGCTATCTCGTGACGAACAACCACGTGGTCGAGTCGGCGGTGAGCCTCGTCGCCGAGTTCAGCGAGGGGCGAACCATCCCCGCCACCCTCGTCGGCACCGACCCGCTTACCGATCTCGCGGTGATCCGCATCGCCGCGGACGACGTTCCCGCGCTGCACTTCGCCGAGTCGAGCCGGGTGGAGGTCGGCGAGTGGGTGGTGGCGGTCGGATTCCCGCTCGGGCTGGACCAGACGGTGACGATCGGGGTGATCAGCGCGACGAACCGGCAGTTGAACATCGTGGGGAGTTCGATCGGCCGCAAGGGCTACGAGGACTTCATCCAGACGGATGCGGCGATCAACCGGGGCAACTCCGGCGGGCCGCTGCTCAATCTGCGGGGCGAGGTGGTCGGCGTGAACGCCGCGATCGTGACGCAGACGGGCGGGTCGGACGGGCTGGGCTTTGCCATCCCGACGAACCTCGCCAGTTACATCACCGGCGAACTGATCGACAAGGGGCGCGTCGTCCGCGCCTGGCTGGGCATCGGTCTCCAGGACCTCACTCCGGCGCTAGCGGCGAGTTACGGGCTGGACCGCAGCCAGCAGGGCGCGCTGCTCACCTCGGTGAGTCCCGATGAGCCCGCCGGACGGGCCGGCCTTCAGCAGGAGGACATCCTCGTCTCGATTGACGGTCGCCCCGTTCTCAACGTCGAGGATCTGCGCAACCAGGTGGCGAAGATGCAGCCCGGCCGCCGGGTTCTCGTCGAGTTGTACCGCGACGGACGCCGGCGGACGGCGGAAGTGGTTCTCGCGGAGATGAACAGCCCTTCGACGATCCGGCGTCCGATGATCGATCCTTCGTGGGGCGGACGACTGGGAGTGCGCTTCGAGGATCTCAACGAAGCGGACCTGCGCAGCCTCGGCGAATTGACGGGAGTGCTCGTGGCGCAGGTGGCGCCGGGGCGGCCGGGCCAGCTCAACGGATTGAGCGAGGGGGACATCATCGTCGAAGTGAACGGCGAAGCGCTGCGCGCGACCCGCATTGCCTACAACCGGGCGAGCGCCGCGAAGTGGCTCTACGACCTGATCGAGCAGGCGACGCCGGGGACGATTCTGCGGCTCACGCTTCAACGCCGGGTGTTCGACGCGGCGGGCCGATTCGCGGGCTATGGTCGAGCCTTCACGGCCATCGAGTTTGAGTGAGGCAGTGCGCCCGGCGATGCAGCCCCGCCGGGAGGGCAAGAAAACCGCCGATCGGAGAAACTCCAAATCGGCGGCGGGTGGATGGCGTGGTCGTACGTGCTTCGTCAGGTCGATCCTGCGCTGTGCAGGTCAACCCCTATACTATGGCATCCCGCGGGCGGAAATGCAAAGAGAAAACCGGGTTTTTCTGCAAATTATTGTGTCACCCCGAGGAATTTCGCCGAAACGGGTGTTTTTCCGGCCAGCAGGCCACTTCTTTCGGCGGTTATCGGTCGGCTCATCCCTCTCATCTGCCTTCCCGGGATCGCTCGTTCGTGCGTGATGCACCCGTCAGACTGGAACGGCACTTCCGAGCGGGCATTCACCGGGCCGCCCGCAGGCGAGCGCCGGAGATCTGGCTCGCCGTTCGCTTCCTGCGTGCCGGGGACCGGGAGGCGGTGCTCGCCGTCGCGGCGCTGCTCGATCTTCTGGCGGATGTGGTGGCGGGGCGGGAGGTGGAAGAGTCCGCCGCCGCTCGACCCCCGGCGAACGGTTCCGAGGGCGCGGACGCCCATCCATCGCCGCACTCAGAATCAGCGGGCGGATGCGGGTGCGCGTGCGCTTCCCACTCCGTTGATTCCCGGGCGGAGATGGCGCACAACGTGGTGGCGTACCTGTTTGAGGAGGCGCAGCGCGGCGGGATCGGGCGCGCGGATCTGGAGGCATTCGTTTCCCTGCGCGAAGCCCAGCGCCTGCCGCGCGGCGCGTTTGACGAGTTCATCGAAGGCGTGGCGGCGCTGGAGCGAGTTCAGCGGGTGGCGGAGCGGACGGCGCTGCACCGGCTGGTGGCGCGGGCTGCGGCTCCCGCGGCGCGGGCGATCCTGGCCGTGTTTCCTCGACTCGCCTCGGCCGGGCGGGTCGAAGAGCAGGCGGCCGCGCTCGCACGCTTCGCGCTGCGCGCCCGGCAACTGCTCGACCTGCCGCGCGCCTTCGTCGAGGAGGATCGCTGCCTGATCTCCCTTGAAGACCTGTCGCGCTGCGGGCTGCGCGACCGCGATCTGGAGGCGTGGCTGCGCACGCCGCAGGGCGTGGACGCGGCGACGGCGCAGCGCGGCCGACGGCTCTTTGACGACGAGCGCCGCGAGGCGCTCGCTCTGCTCGCGGGGAGCGCGGGGTTGCTCGAGGTGCTGCCGCCCCGTGAGTCCCGGGCGCTGGCGGCGTACCTCGGCTGCTGGGGCGAGGCGCTGCTCGAGGGGCCGGCGCTGGATCGACCCTCGCCTTCCCCCTTTACGCGCTCCATCCGCTTTCGCGCCTGGCGCTGCGCCATCGGACGGCGCGTCAGCCCGCGATTGCGCGCCGTTGCGGGAGCGGTCCGGCCGCGCGCGGCCGCCGCACCCGACGGCTCCCAAGCGCCGGTCGCGACGATCGGCCGGAGCGGGGGAGGTTCGGCGTGAACATCGTCCTCATCGGCGCGCGCGGCTGCGGAAAGACGACGTTGGCGCGGCTCATCGCGGCGTCGCTGTGGCGCCGGGCCGTGGACATGGACGATCTCGTCCTCGCCCGCTTCGGGAAGCAACGCGTCTGCGACGTCTGGCGCGAAGTCGGAGAGAGCGCCTGGCGGGCGGCCGAGAATGAAGTGATGCGCGAACTGCTCGAGGGCGACGACCAGGTCATCGCCGCCGGCGGCGGGGCGCCGACGCTGCCCGAGGTCCAGGCTCTTCTGAGCGAGGCGCGGCAGTCCAGGCGGGCGAAGGTCATCTATCTCTGCTGTGATCCGGCCGCGCTTCGCCGGCGCCTCGAGGCGGATCCGGGCGATCGACCTTCCCTCACGGGGAGCGATCCGCTGGAGGAGATCGAGGCGGTTGCGGCAGCGCGCGATCCGCTGTACCGGCAGGCGGCGGACGTCGTTCTCGACGTCTCGAACCTGACGCCGCGCGACGCCGCCGACTACCTGCTGCGCACCTGCCTGTGACCGGCCGGGCGTCAGGCCCTTTGCCGGGCGTCGCGTTGCAGGACGTCGCGGACCCGAAGCGTCGCCTGCTGCGGATTCGAACGATCGTTCGGCACTTGACTTGCGAGTCGGCGGGAGATGTTTGACCACCGTGGAGGCGTCTCTACCATTGCTCCCCCCGCGCCCGGTCGGGCCGGGCAGGAGCATCATGAGCGAGGCGTCCAACGAACATCCGATGAACCCGCTGTCGTTCAGCACGGTGGCGTGCCCCGGCTGGAGCATGGAGCGGGTGGTGGCGGCGGCCGGGGAATACGGGTACCAGGGGGTGGAGTTGCGCACCTTCGGCGCCGGCTCGACGCAACTGGCGAACGATCCGGCCCTGAGCGATCCGGAGAAGATCCGGCACCAGTTCGAGAAGGCGGGAGTGGAGATTTCCTGCCTGGCGACGAGCGCGGCCCTGCATTACCGGGGCAAGCGGGAGGCGGCCGAGGCGCTTTCGAGCGCCAAGTCGCTCATCGAGATGGCGGCGGCGCTGGGGTGCCCGAGGATCCGCACCTTCGGATACATGATCTCTCCGGGCGAGTTGCCGCCGGCCGCGCTGCGGCGGATCGCTGCCCGCTACCTCGAACTGGCCGGTTTCGCCGAGGAGAGCGGGATCGAAATCGTCATTGAGAATGCCGGATCCTTCGCGCGCTCGCGCGAACTGTGGAACCTGACGAACTACATTGACCATCCGCTCGTCGGGGTGTGCTGGAACGTCGCGTATGCGGCCACGGTGGGAGAACGGCCGGGGCTGAGCGTGACGACGCTCAACAGCCGCATCCGCTACGCGAAGGTGAAGGACACGGAAGTCGGGCAGGGCACCGGGTACTGCGCGCTGGGCGAAGGAACCGTCGAGGTGGAACGGTTCGTCGAACTGATGCGCGGCATCGGGTACGAGGGGTGGTTCTGCGTCGAGTGGGACAAACTCTGGCTGCCGGGTCTGGCCGAGCCGGAGGAGGCGCTTCCCAAAGCGCGGCAGACGCTGCACGAGTGGATGCGTCTGAAGGTGGACAAGAAGGGCAAACCGCTGGCGAAGCGCGAGGCGGCGGTGCTCGAAGTTCGGTCGTGAAGGGGCGTGGGGAGCGTTCAGGTCCGCCCGGTGGGCGTTGCAGGCCGCGGGCGGGGGGGCGACCCCATTGAGCGGCTCGGCGGCTTCGGGACGTCGTGGACGCCCGGGAATCGCGGCCCAACAATTCAGCCCGCGAAAGGGCGTTCAATGCTTCAAGGTGTCATCAACTCAATCCGCGAGAGCCAGGTGTGGAGTTCGATCTTCCGCCACGGCATCCCGCGCGATCGCCGGACGCGCGTCATGGCGATCATGTCCAACGTGTTTCTGCACCTGCACCCGGTGGCGGTGCGCAAGAGCGGCATCCGCCTCTCCTTCACCTGGTGCATGGGCGGACTGACGTTCTTTCTCTTCATCGCCGAAACCATCAGCGGCGTGCTGCTGATGTTCTACTACCGCCCCGTCGTCGAGTACGCCTACAGCGACATCATCGGCATGCGGGCGCACCTGACGCTGGGGATCATGCGCGAGATTCACCGCTGGGGTGCGCACGCGATGATCATCGCCGTCTGGCTGCACATGATGCGGGTGTTTCTGACGGGCTCGTACAAGCCGCCGCGCGAGTTCAACTGGGTGGTCGGGGTGATTCTGCTCGTGCTGACGATGCTGCTGTCGTTCACGGGCTACCTGCTGCCGTGGGATCAGCTGGCGATCTGGGCGATCACGGTCGGAAGCAAGATGGCGGAGGCGACGCCCTTCGCCGGCATGGCCGGACCGGGGAGCAACCTCCTCCAGTTGCCCGGAGGCATCCCCATCGTCACGCCCTACTCGGATGCGAAGTTCCTCCTGCTCGGCGGGGAGTCGGTCGGCGAGGCGGCGCTGCTGCGCTTCTACGTCCTGCACTGCATCGCGATCCCCCTCGGCGCCGCCACGCTTATCGCCGTCCACTTCTGGCGCATCCGCAAGGACGGGGGAATCAGCGGTCCGATGTGAGAGAGGATCTGGTGAGCCGCGACCCGAAGGCTTCGCGGAGGGGAGCGCTGGGGTGTGTTGGAATGAAGGAAAACGCCGGGCAGATGCACCCCACGATTCGCCGAGCCTCATCGTGGGCGTTGATCGAGGATCGTTAGGAATGTCAGTGAACCGCCGGAATCACGAATGATCAGCCTCCTCCCCAAGTCGATGCTCCTCCTCGCCGCCGGCGATGTGGAGATCTCCGCCCTTGACAAGTTCAAGGACTTCGTGAACCGCTGGAGCGTGCCGCAGTACAGCCTGCCGCTGTTCTGCATCGTCATGTTCGCGGCGTTCTATGGATACCGGAAGTGGACGAAGCCGAAGATCTTCTGGCCGCTGATGCTCGGCTTCACGATCGTCTACTTCGCCTTCATCCCGCTTGACGAGAGTTACGCCTCGATTCTCAAGAAGCCCGACAACGTACCGATCTCGATGATGATCTTCCTGACGCTGTTTTTCCTGTGGCTGGGACTGCGGCAGGCGGCGATCAACGACCAGAACATGGAGATCGGCAAGCCGCTCATCGAGGAGGATCGCGAAGACAAAGTCCTCTGCTGGCCCGACCTCGTGTACAGTGAACTGCTGGCGATGGTCCTGTGCACGGTGGTGCTCATCGTCTGGTCCATCTTCCTCAAGGCGCCGCTGGAGTCGCCGGCCAATCCCGCCGGCCCGCCGAACCCCTCCAAGGCGCCGTGGTACTTCCTCGGCCTGCAGGAACTGCTCGTCTACTTCGACCCGTGGATGGCGGGGGTGGTGCTGCCGGGACTGATCATTCTCGGCCTGGCGGCCATGCCCTACATCGACACCAACCCCAAGGGCAACGGGTACTACACCTTCAAGGAGCGGAAGTTCGCCATCCTCACCTGGATGTTCGGATACCTTATCCTCTGGTGCGTGCTCATCGTCTTCGGCACCTTCCTCCGCGGGCCGAACTGGAACTTCTTCGGCCCCTTCCAGGTGTGGGATCCGCACCGCGTTGATCCTCTGACGAACATCAACATCAGCGATGTGTGGTACGTCGTGCTGCTCGGCGGCAAACTGCCCGACAACATCCTCGTGCGCGAGTGGCCGGGCATGGTCTTCACGGTCTTCTGGCTCGTCGTCCTGCCGGTGCTGATGACGAAGATCAGGTTCTTCGGCCGCCTGCGGGCCCAGATGGGATTCTCACGCTACTACCTGATGGCGGTGCTCTTCGTCATCATGATGCTCGTGCCCGTGAAGATGGTGGGGCGGTGGACGTTCAACCTGAAGTACATCATCGCGATGCCGGAGATCAACTTCAATCTCTGACGCCGCGGGTCGGGTCCGGCGCGCCGTCCCCGCTCAGTGGCGGAAGTGGCGCACGCCGGTGAGCAGGCAGGTGACGCTGCGTTCCTGGCAGAGGGCGATGGTGTCTGCATCGCGCTTCGAGCCGCCGGGATGCACGATCGCCGTTACGCCGGCGTCGATGAGCACCTGCGGCCCGTCGGGGAAGGGGAAGAACGCATCCGAGGCGGCGATCGCGCCCCTCGCCCGCGCGCCCGCCTTTTCCACGGCGAGGCGGCAGGAGGTGACGCGGTCCATCTGGCCCGCCCCCGCTCCGTGGAGGCGCCGCTGCGACCCGATCGCAATCGCGTTGCTCTTGAGGTGCTTGGCGATCGTCCAGATGACCGCGGCGTCGGCGAGCAGGGCCGGCGTCGGCGCGGGACCCGCCGCGTGCTGCCAGAGGTGCGGCTGCGCGCGAGCCCGGTCCTGGTCCTGCACGAGCAGGCCTCCGGGAATCGAGCGCATCTCCAGTTTGCGATCGGTGGTGGGGGGGTGATCGCCCACGGCGAGGAGGCGGACGTTGGTCCATCGGCCGGCGATGAGGTCGCGCGCCGCGGGATCGAAGGCGGGCGCGACGATCACCTCGAAGAACTTCGTCCCCTCCGTGATGAGTTGCGCGGTGGCCGGATCGACCGGACGGTTAAGGGCGACGATCCCGCCGTAGGCCGCGAGGCTGTCGCCCTCGTAGGCCGCGGCGAAGGCCTCGGCGAGCACGTCGGCGACGGCGCAGCCGCAGGGATTGGCGTGCTTGATGACGGCGGCCGCAGGTTCGGCGAACTCGCGCACGAGCAGGAGCGCGGCGGCGGCGTCCGCGACGTTGTTGTAACTGAGCGGCTTGCCGTGCAGAACTTCAGCGTTCACGATCGACGGGCCGCGCGACGCCGGATCGCGGTAGAGCGCCGCCTGCTGGTGCGGATTCTCGCCATAGCGCAGATCGAGCGTCTTGGTGAAGGAGAGGCGGAGCTGGTCGGGAAAGGTCGCCGCCTGCCGCCGGTTCATCCACGCCGCGATCATGGCGTCGTACTCGGCGGTGCGGCTGAAGGCGGCGGCGGCGAGGTCGGCGCGCAGTTGCCGCGACGTCGAGCCGTCATGCCTCTCCAGTTCGTTCACCACCCGGTCGTACTGGCCGGGAGCGGTGACGACGGCGGTGAACTCATGGTTCTTCGCCGCGGAACGGATCATCGCCGGTCCGCCGATATCGATGTTCTCGATCGCCTCCTCCGCGGTGACTCCCTCGCGCCGGATGGTGTGCGCGAAGGGATAGAGGTTGATGCAGACGAGGTCGATCGGCTCGATGCCGTGGCCGCGCAGCGCTGCGAGGTGGTCGGGGTGATCGCGGCGGGCGAGCAGGCCGGCGTGGATCGCGGGATGGAGCGTCTTGACGCGCCCGTCGAGGATCTCGGGAAAGCCGGTGATCTCGGCGACGCGGGTGACGGGCAGGCCCGCTTCCTCAAGGGCCCTGGCCGTGCCCCCCGTTGAGATGAGCGCGACGCCGCGCCGGCTCAGCGCCCGGGCGAAAGGAACGAGATCGGTCTTGTCGCTCACCGAGAGCAGCGCGCGGCGGAGGGGAATGAGGTCGGTCATACAGGGCATCATAATCGGCAGCGAGTCGCCGGGCACTGGCCGCCCGCTCGCGAGAGCCGCGTCGAACCGGCGCGCGGGCGCCGCGTGCCCGTTCTTCCGGCCTTCGGACCGGCCTACGCGTTGTCTGGCTCGGTCATCGACCTGGCATCCAGCAGCCGGTCGAGCGTCTTCTCATCGACGAGGTTGTGGGCGAGGCAGTACTCGCGGATCGTCGCGCCTTCGTTGAATGCGGCCTTGGCGGCCTTGGCTGCGGCGTCGTAGCCGATCACCGGCGCGAGTTTCGTGCAGAGCATGAGCGAGCGCTCGACGAATCCCGTCGCGATCTTCTCATTGACTTCGAGTCCGATGAGCAGTTTGTCCACGAAGACATTGCTCGCGTTGG
This sequence comes from Phycisphaerae bacterium, assembly GCA_039794345.1. GTDB lineage: Bacteria > Planctomycetota > Phycisphaerae > Phycisphaerales > UBA5793 > UBA5793. Next base: position 26,759 of record JBDIVQ010000025.1, read on the forward strand.
CGAGGAGGCGGATGCTGGTGAGCATGTTGTCGGCCATCATGGGCATGGCGACGTTGAGTTCAAAGAGCGAGCCGATGCCCCCCATGCCGCCGAGGGTGATCGCCGCGTCATTGCCGATGACCTGGCAGGCGACCTGCATCATCGACTCGCAGATGACGGGGTTGACCTTGCCGGGCATGATGGAGGAGCCGGGTTGCGTCGCGGGCAGGGCGAGTTCGAAGAGGCCGCAGCGGGGGCCCGAGCCGAGCCAGCGGATGTCGTTGGCGATCTTGCTCAGGGCGACGGCGATGGTCTTGAGTTGGCCGGAGGCCTCGACGACGCAGTCGCGCGTCGCCTGGGCCTCGAAGTGGTTCGGCGCCTCGGCGAACTTCACGCCCGTGGACTTGCTCAGCGCTTCGCAGACCATCATTCCGAACTTCGGATGCGTGTTGATGCCGGTGCCCACCGCGGTGCCTCCGATGGGAAGGTTCTCGGCGAGGCGCTGCACGGCGCGCCTGGCGCGCGTGACGCAATACTCCGCCGCCGCCGCGTAACCGGAGAACTCCTGCCCGAGGCGGATCGGCGTGGCGTCCATGAGGTGCGTGCGGCCGACCTTGACGATCCTGTCCCACTGCTTCGCCTTCTTGCTCAACTCTTTGGCGAGGCGCGTGAGGGCGGGGATGAGGGCCTCGTCGATGGCGACGGCCGCGGCGACCTGCATCGCCGTCGGAAAAGTGTCGTTGCTCGACTGGCCCATGTTCACGTGGTCGTTGGGATGCACCGCGTTCTTGTGGTCGCGCGAGCCGATGGGCTTCTTCGCCGCCAGGCACGTGAGGTTGGCGATCACCTCGTTGACGTTCATGTTCGTGCTCGTGCCCGAGCCGGTCTGGAAGATGTCGATGGGAAACTCGCGGTCGTGCTTGCCCTGCGCGATCGCCTCGGCGGCCTTGATGATCGCCCGGGCGCGGGGCTCATCGAGTTTCTTGAGCGCGAGGTTCGTCTCGGCACACGCCTTCTTGAGAAGGCCGAAGGCGTGAATGATCTCTGCCGGCACGGGCCGGTGGGAGATGGGGAAGTTCTCGACGGCCCGCTGCGTCGTCGCGCCGTAGAGCGCCTCGGCCGGCACGGTCATCTCGCCCATCGAGTCCTTCTCAACGCGCGTCGCGGTCATGGCTCACCTTCTGTCTCATGGCAGGCACCATCGCCCGGAAGGAAGTGTACAGAACGCTTCCCGACGGGACGAAGCGCGGCGGGTAGGGTGAATGGCTCAATTCCTCCGCCGCGACCGCCGCGGGGACGCGGCGGAGGTCGCCGCGCCCTCAGACGCCCCACCGCCGCGACCGCGCCGACCCGGCCCGGGCGACTCCACCGACCCGTTGGCGGAGGCGAGCACGCGTTTCTGGGCGCTGGAGAGCGGAAAGCCGTCGAGGTCCGCGTGGCTGACCCACTGCGCGCGCCGGACCCGCCCGCGGCAAGCGGCGGCGCGCCAGATGGAGAATTCGAGGCGGCGGTGGCTGGTCTGGTGGGTGAACCGCGCGACGGGTTCGCCGAGGTCCGCGGCGAGGCCGAATTCCCGCACGACAAACGCCGAGAGCGCTGCGGCGTCGATGTGGTCGGGCGATTCGAGCGTGGGGCACTGCCACATCCCCGCCCAAAGCCCCCGGGCGGGGCGCGGCGCGAGGAGGATGCGGCCGCGACGTTCGACGACGAGAGATGCGGCGTGAATCACCGGCGTCTCCCCGCGCTCGCGAGTCAGCGGATACCGATCGACGGTGTCATACTTGCGCGCCCGGCACCACGCGGCCGCCGGACACTCGGCGCAGCGGGCTCCGCGCGGCAGGCAGACCGTCGAGCCGAGTTCCATCAGCGCCTGGTTGAAGGCGCCGGCGTCGGTGCTCGCGTTGACGAGCGTTTCCGCGAGGCGCCACACTTCGCGCTCGAGTTCTCCGCGGCTCAACGGCGGGCCGAGTTCGAACCACCGGCACAGGACGCGCTGCACGTTGCCATCCACGATCGGCGCTTTGGCGCCATAGGCGATGGAGGCGATCGCGCCGGCGGTGTAGCGGCCGACGCCCGGGAGCGCGAGCAGCCCGGCTACGTCGGCAGGCACGCGGCCGCGGTGCTCGCGGACGATCGTTCTGGCCGCCTCGTGCAGGTTCCGCGCGCGGCGGTAGTACCCCAGCCCCTGCCAGTGCGCGAGCACGTCCCGCTCCGGAGCCGCCGCGAGCGCGCGCACATTGGGGAAGCGCGCCATGAAGCGGTCGAAGTACCCGATCACGCGCTTCACCTGCGTCTGGTGGAGCATGTATTCGGCGACGAGGCAGCGATAGGCCCGCTGAGCCTCGCTTCGCGCCTCGCGCCGCCACGGCAGGTCGCGCTGGTGCGCCGCGAACCACGCCTCAAGCACTGCGGCGCGGCGCTGCGCCTGGCGGCGGGGCAGACGCCCGGCACACCGCGCCGGCGCGCTCCTCTGGGGAGACGACGAGCGGCTCATGGCACGCCTGCCACCGACGTTTCCCGCTCGATCTCATCGTCCTTGTCCAGCCCGGGGCGGTGCGAGGTGAGGACGCGGTCCGCCAGCGGTCCGCTGGCGGGATCGACGTCGGCGACCACGGCTTCTCCCGTGACGGCGCCGGCTGCGCCGGCCTCAGGCTCAAGCAGGCGGATGGCGCGCCACCGTCCGCTCGTCCAGCGCCACAGAAACGCCACGCCCAGCGAGATGATGAAGGCGGAAGCGCCGATCCACGGGCCGAGCGACTCGAGTTCGGGCCACCACGTGACGAAGGCGAACCCCCCGCCGACGATGAACGTCCACGAGGTGATCATCGTGATGATGCCCGGCCAGACGGTGTCGCCCGCGCCGCTCAGCGCGCCCGAGAGGGTGATGGCCAGGGCGTCGAACAACTGGAAGACCGCGGCGCAGATGAGCAGTTTCGTCGCGATGGCGAGGATTGTCTCCGCGTTCGGATCGTCGTGCTTGATGAATACGCCGGCGAGCGGCTCGCGGAAGAGGACGAAGATGAGCGCGCAGGTTCCCATGTAGGCCATCGCGAGCCGCACGCCCAGCCAGGTGCGGTGGTTTGCGGTGTCGGGCTGCCCCGCGCCGATGTAGCGGCCGACGAGCGCGGTGACGGCGACCGAAATGCCCACCGCCGGCATGAAACTGAGGTGCATGTAGCGGAGCGCGATCCACCCCGCGCTGTTGTGCGCCTCGCCGAACGTCCCGATGAGATAGACCATGAAGATCGACCAGCAGACCATCTCGTTGCCGAAGGTCAGCGCCCGCGGCCAGCCGACTCTCCAGAGGAGGCGCATGGCGTGCCAGTCGGGGCGCCAGGCGTCGCGCGTGCCGAGTTCGGCGTGCATCTTCGGGCCGAGAAAGACGGCCAGCGGAATGAGCAGTTCCACCGCGGTGCCCATGACGGTGGCGATCGCCGCCCCCTCCACGCCCAGCGCCGGCGCGCCGAGTTTTCCGAAGATGAGCACCCAGTTGCCGAAGATGTTCGTGACGTTGCCCGCGACGGTGGCGACAAAGACGATCTTCGGCCGGTGCAGGCCGTAGAAGTAGTGGCTCAGCCCGCGGGTCATGAGCATGATGAAGCAGCCGAACATCAGGATCTGCCCGTAGCGCGTTTCGAGCGCAACGAGTTCATCCGAGTGTTCGAGTTGCGCGAAGATGAGGCCCAGCGAGGCCGCGTAGGGCAGCAGCACCACCCAGCCCATCGCGCTCATCCACAGCGCCGCCCAGGCGAAGCGCGGCGCCTCGCGCGGGCGGCCGGCGCCGAGGTTCTGGCTTACGTAGGTGTTCACCATGGTCAGAACGCCCATGAGGAACGAGAGCGGCATGAAGGTCGCCAGGCCGCCGTTGCCCTGCGCCGCCAGTTCCAGCGAACCGACCCGGCTCACCATCAGCGCATCGACGAACTGCATGACGGTGTAACTCGTCATCGTCAGCACCGTCGGCCAGGCGAGGGCGAACAACTCCCGCAGCGCCGAGGGCGGCGACGCCTCGGCCAGGCCGGATTCGCGAGCGGCACAAGCAGGGGGGGAACTCATGGCAACGGACCAACCGCCGCCCGACCGGTCGGGCCTCGAACCTGGCCTGGGCGGGCGGCGCTCAATGCACTCTCAGGATGACGGCAACGGCGAGTGTAGGACCGCAGGGGCCGCGACACCACTTCAGGCGATCCGCGAGGTCAGACTCGTTCGGAGTGCGGCGGACGCAGGCAGGCAAGGGCTGCGCCTGGGTCCGCCTCCGCCATGCGCCAGCGGACCGGCGCGGCCGGCGCCGGCACCGCCTGCTCGTCGCGGTGCGCCCAGCGAGCCTTTCGGCGTGATACGGAGAGGCGCCCGCTCGCCGGCGCCTCGCAGCGCGAGGCCGTCAGCTGATGACGTGCTCCGTCGAAGCGCCGTTGCCGGCGCTGATCTGCGCCCATCGGCCCGCATCCATCATCGGAGCGTCGAGGTCGCCGTCGCTGAAGACCGAGTTCGAGCGGCGGAGTTTCAGGTACAACGGCAGGCCGAGGAACAGCAGGGCGGCGACGGAGGAGCCGAAAGCGATCCCCGCCACCTGCACGCGGTTGTCCTTCGCCGGCAGTGCATCCACCGTCGCCGGCGCGGAGAGATTCGTCGTCGCCCCGTCGGTGCGGCGGCCGCGCTCGCCGTTCGAGAGGCTCACGAGGCCGATCGAGTAGGTCTCGAGGAGGCGCTGCGCCTCTTCGCGGCCGACGGTCGTGAGTTCGAGAGTGATCGTGCCGGGCTTGGGCGAGGCGGAAACGAGGTTCGCCTCGAGGAATGCCTTAAGGGCGTCCGGCTCGGCGAGGTCGGCATAGCCGCGCTGGCGCAGCCGTTCGGCCACGCCCTTGACCACGCCCTCGCTGAGGATCATCTGCTCGTGCACGGTCTGCCAGAGGTTGGTCTGCGTCTCGGTGAGCGGGAAGCCGGGCTTGCCCTTGGCTTCGATCGTGGCGCGGGCGGTGTAGGAGGTCGGCCAGAAGGTCATCACGCCGAAGTAACTCACCGCGCCGAGCACCGCGATCGTCAGCGTGATCAGGAAGAGGTGCGTGACCACGCTCGACCGCGCCCAGCGCCGGATCATCCGCTGCTCCGCGAGTTCGAGGTTGCGCCGCACGTCGGCGAGGGTGCGCCGCTCGTCATCGAGTTCGCGCACCTGCTGCGCCTGCTGCTTGACGACGTCGCGGGCCTTGTTGAGGCGGCGCGAGCGCTCGCGGATGGCTTCGCGCATGCGCTTGATGCGCTGCCGGCGGCGGGAGGCGAACTCATCGTCGCGATCCGCCGGGCCGCTGCCCGCAGCCGGCCGCGATTCGAGTTCGCCGATTGTGGTCCGGAGACGCTCGACTTCGCCGGCGTGCTTCGTCGTCTCCGCCTGCGCCTCCCGGAGCGCCTTCTGGAGCGAGCGGATGTGCTCGCTGAGCTGCTCGATCGCCTGATCGCGCTTGGCGACTTCCTCGGCCGCGGCCTCGCCCGGGGCGGAGGCGGTCTGTGCGGCCGCCTGCACCCGGGCCTGAAGTCCCTGGATCTCCTCCTCGAGTTCGGCAATGCGCCGGTCGCGAGCCGCGAGGGCGGCGGGATCGGCGCCCGCGGGCTCGCCCCCGCTCACTGCGCCGGGGTTTGAGGCGAGTTGTGCTTCGAGTTCGGCGATGCGGCGGTCGCGGTCTTCGAGGGCCGCGAGGGCGGCGGTTCCCGCCTCGATCTGCTCGCTCTGGGCGTCCAGCGCCTGGCCGAGTTCGACGAGTTTGTTCTTGGTCGCTTCGAGTTGCCGGCAGCGCTTCTGAAGGTCTTCCTGCGCCTTCTGGAGTTCGCCCCGGAGCGAGGCGGCCTGCCTGTGGGATTCCTCCAGGTCCGCCTGAAGGGAATCGATGCGCAGCGCTGAGCGCTCGCCCTCCTCGCGGCGCGCCTGTTCGATCTGCGCCGCTTCCGCGCGCTGGGCCTGGAGATGTTCATTGAGCGCGGCCGTCTGCTTCTTCGCCGCGTCGAGTTCCCGCGTGAGCGATTCGGCCCGCTCATCGCGCTGCTGCTGAATCTCATTGAGGCGCTTCTCGACCGCCTGCATCGCCTCGCGGTGCTCGGCTTCGAGCGTGGTGCGCTGCTGTTCGAGTTCGGCGAGTTGCGACTTGAGTTCCCCGCGGGCGGTTTCGAGCGCTGCGCGGTTCGAATCGATTTCCGCCTTCTCCCGCTCGAGGTGCGCCTGACGGCGTTGAAAATCGCTCTGGTGCTGTTCGAGTTCGTGCTTCTCGCGGTCGATCGAGGCGCGATCCCGGACGAGGGCCTGTTTCGCGGCTTCGATCTCCCGGCGCTCGCCGTCGGCGAGTTCACAGAGGGATTCGACGTGCTTCTCGCGCTGGTCGAGCGCGGCGTTCTTCTGCTCGAGGGCCTGGGCCGCGGCGTCGAGTTCGGAGGCTCGCTGGTCCAGCGCCGCCTGCTGCTGGGCCAGGGCCGCCTGCTTCTGGTGGATCGAGTCCATCACGGCGCCGCTCTCGCGCGACACCTTGCGCAGCCGCTCGAGCCGTCCCTCGACGTCGGCGATAATGTCGAGCACGTCGCCGCCGTCGGCGTCCCCGGGGCCGGTCGTCTGCGGGGCGTGCGGCTGGGGCGTGCGGGCGTCGTGCGTGTCGGCCATGATCATCACCTCGGAAACGGCGGTGCGGCGGGGTCGGGCGAGCGGATCGCTCCTCGGCGTTATCGGCGTGAAGGGGGAGAGACTGAACCGGCGGCGGCGAAGTCGAGGCCGAGATTGACGCCATTTTCGACACGCCCGATGATGCGGCCTCTCCTAGGATTTCAAGCCCCCGGCCAGCCTCATTGCCGGCCGGCGGCACGCCTCCATGACCCCCACCCTGCAACACATCGCGGACAAGGTCGAAGCACGGCAGCGCCTCAGCCTCGACGAGGGGCTGGCCCTCTTCCACAGCCCCGACCTCTGGGAGGTCTGCCGCCTGGCGCAGCGCGTCCGCGAGCGGTTACACGGCCGGCGGGCGTACTACAACATCAACCGTCACGTCAACTACACCAACATCTGCGCCCTCTCGTGCAAGTTCTGCTCCTTCTACCGCAAGAAAGATGACGACGGAGCCTACGAGTATGACGTGAACGCGATCCGCGAGGAAGCGATCCGCGCGCAGGAGGCGGGGGCGACGGAGATTCACATCGTCGGCGGCCTGCACCCCTGGCTGCCCTTCTCCTACTACACCGACATGCTCCGCGCCATCCGCGCCAGCGCACCGCGGCTGCACATCAAGGCCTTCACGGCCGTGGAAATCGTGCATCTCGCGCGCATCGCCAGGCGACCGAATGACATCGCCGGCGTGCTGCGCGATCTGCGCGACGCCGGCCTCGGCTCACTGCCCGGCGGCGGGGCGGAAGTCTTCGACGATCGCGTCCACGACGAAGCGTTCAAGGGCAAGATTCGCAGCGACAAGTGGCTTGAAGTCCACCGCGAAGCCCATCGCCTCGGCATGAACACCAACGCGACGATCCTCTATGGCCACATCGAGTCGCTCGAAGACCGCCTGCACCACATGGACCTGCTGCGCACGCAGCAGGACGACGCGATTGCTGCTGGCGCCGGCTCGGGGCGCTTCCAGACCATCATCCCCCTGCCCTTCATTCCCGACGAGAGCGAACTCGAACACCTGCCCGGCCCGAGCGGGGTCGAGAACCTGCGCATGCTCGCGGTGTGCCGTTTGATGCTCGACAACTTCCCACACGTCAAGGCCTTCTGGATCATGCAGACGCTGGAGATGGCGGAGCTCATGCTCCAGGCCGGGGCCGATGACATCGACGGCACGGTGGTGTGGTACGACATCACGAAGGTCGGCGGCGCCGGCACGCACCAGGAGACGGACGTCAACCGCCTCCGCCGCGCCATCCGCGACGCGGGCTTTGAGCCGATCGAGCGCGACACGCTCTACCGGCCCATCACGCGCGACGGGGCGTCGTGGGAGGTGCAGCGAGCGATGGAAGCAGCGCAAGCCGAAGCCCACGTTCACTGAACGTGGGCTTCGTCGTGTTACTCGCAATCGGCGCTCGACCTGAGTCGAACGCGTGCCCGCTTACCCCGCGCTCTGCGCCCACCTGATGAGCACGTCCGCGACCTCGGGGCGGCTGAACTCGGCGGGCGGCCTCTCGCCGGCCTTGAGCATGTCGCGCACCTTCGTGCCCGAGAGGTTGATGATGTCGCCCTCGGTCCAGGGGAAGGTCTTCTGGCTCACCATGCCGCCGTACTTCTTCGACCACGCCGAGTGCTCGAACTTGAGCGGCTCGATCCTGAGGTTGTCCATGTCCACTTCGTCGAAGATCTTCTGGGCGTCGTACGTGCCGTAGTAGTTGCCCACGCCGGCGTGGTCGCGGCCGACGATGAAATGCGAGCAGCCGTAGTTCTTGCGCATGATGGCGTGGTGGATCGCCTCGCGCGGCCCGGCGTAGCGCATCGCCGCAGGAAGGACGCTCACCAGCGTGTTCTTCGGGTGGAAGTACTTCTCGACGAGGATGTTGATGCACTGCATGCGCACGTCGGCCGGGATGTCGCCCGCCTTCGTCTCGCCCACGAGCGGGTGGATGAGCAGGCCGTCCACGACCTCCTGAGCGCACTTGCAGACGTACTCGTGGGCGCGGTGGATGGGGTTGCGCGTCTGGAAAGCGACGACCGTCTTCCAGCCGCGCTGCTTGAACTGGTCGCGCGTCTGGAGCGGGGTGAGGCGCATGTCCAGAAACGCCTCGGGCCCCTGCGGATCGACGCACAGCGTGACGACATCGACAGGTCCGGCGACGCAGGTGTCCCCCTCTTCGAGCACCTTGGCCGCGCCGGGGTGGGCGGGATCTTCGGTGCGGAAGACGTTGGGAATCTCGAGTTTCTTATCGTGGGGGAAGACTTCGGTGACGCTCATCACGCCCTGGAGCGTGCCGTTCGGGGCATGGAGGGCGACGCGGTCGCCGACCTTCGGGGCCTTGGCCTTGTCCACGGAGAGGAGCACGGGGATGGACCAGACGTTGCCGTCTGCGAGGGTCATCTTGCGGCAGACGCTCTCGAAGTCGGCCTTGCCCATGAAGCCGGTGAGGGGGCTGTAGCCGCCGTTGCCGATGAGTTCGAGGTCGCAGGACTGCTTGGGGGTCAGGTTGAGGCGCGGCAGGCCCTGGGCCTCGGACTTGAGTTTCCCGGCCGTGGCCGCGTCCACCAGGCGGTTGATGAGTTTTCCGCCATGGGCGGCAATCAGTCCATTGGACATGGTGACAATCCTCTCCGTTTCGCTGTCTCTGCAGGTCGCTGTGATGCGGGATCGTGCAGCGCGCAAGGGTGTTTCCCTCGGCTGCAACGGGCGGGAGTATAGCGCGGGGGCCGCAGGCCGCCATTGAGGGTGATTCCTGAGGGGGAGAAAGGGAGGCAACAGGCACTGGGCACCAGGCACTAGGGGAAGGCATCGGGGGCATCAAGGCATCGGGGGTCTTGGTTAGCCGCGACCCGGAGGCTCTGCGCAGGGGAGCGCGCTCCGAAGGTGCAACCGCACCCGCAGCGAGCCCGAAGCGTGAGCGAGGACGCACCGGAGCATGGGCGTCCCGCCCGTGCGAGTTGACTGCATCGCCGCGAAGAGGCTCAAGAGACGCAAAAACCGACCAGTGCGAAGCGCCGGCGAGGTATGGAATCCGCCCTACGGATCCGCCGCGCGCGGCTTGTTGATCACGTCATCCACTCCCGCATCCTTCGGATCGTACCACCGCTTCATCGGCTCCTCATGCCCGCCGTTGTCCTCGCCGTCGGGGCCGAAGGACCACAGCAGATACTCCCGGCCGTGCGCATCGGCGGTGATGCGCCGGTAGCCGTAGGGTTTGCCGTTCGCCGGATCAACAGGCGGCGCATCAAGCAGTTCCGGAGCAAGTTCCGCGAGCGATGCCGGCGCTTCGCCTCGCCCGGCGATGAACGCCTCTATCGAGAGCATGAGCCGACTCGCGGCGAACTCCGCCTCGCGCCGCGCCCAGATCTTCGGGATGGTCGAATCGGGTCCGGAGATGGCCACCTGGCTGATCGGAAGCGGAACCGACCAGCCCGATTGTTCGAGCGCGACGATCTCCGCGACCGACAGGTTCGAGATTCGCTTCATCTCCTCGAATGACTCGCGCGTAAGGCGCTGAGCGGTTTCGTGTCCGGGGATCGCGATCGCAAGAGCCGTTCCGACGCCGGTGCGCCAATCGTCGGCATACATGCGAAAGGCGCTGACGGGCAGCCGGCCCGAAGCGGTGTACTGGTGCTGAAGCATGTCGAGTTGGAAGTACATCTCGCCCGTCAGAACGAACTCGGGCGGAGGTAATCGCATGCCGCGATCGAGTGCATTTCGCAGCGCCAGCGCCGCATCCTCAGGAACGCTGTACTCCACGAAAGAGCAGCGCAACTGATGCAGGATCATCGCATGGCACGCGACGGCAACAAGCGAGTCGATGAATACCGGTTCATATGAGACAAGTCGAATCGCCGCCATCGACTCATCGAAGGCGGCGACGAACTCATCCCAATCTCCGGCGTGCGCGGCCAGCCGCATTCGCGCACCCTGGAGCTTGCAGAATGTCCTGATCTCGCCGATCGTGCCGGTCCGCTCATTCATGTACTCATCGAAAAACGGCGTCGTCGTGACCCGTGGTGCGGCAGACCAGGTGAGGGTCGGCAAGCGCGCCGCGAGTGCGAACGTGCTGTCGGCCCGTAGCCGCTCAATCGCTTCGATCTGCTTCGCCCACCGCTGCGGGCGGAACGGGCCGTCGAGCATGTTTGAAAAAGAGGGCTGCGCATCGTAATCCGCCTTGTCCATCGTCAGCGGATCAAGCCCCTCTGAAAGTTGGTGCTCGGCATCGCGCGCGCGGCGGAAGACCTCGCTGAGCGTCTCAAAGGCATTCTCGCCAACACGCTCCCGAGCGCCCTCGATCAACTCGTAGAACGGCGTCGCGTAATCGACCTTCGGACTCGGCTTGCCGGTCACGATGTCGTAGACCTGCCACGCAAGCCAGAGCGCTGCTAGACAACACAGCACGGCGATGATCCGCCTC
>JBDIVQ010000026.1:0-37509 GCA_039794345.1 Phycisphaerae bacterium
TACGACCTCTCGATGAATATCGGCGAACTGGCGCTTCTTCCGGCCGTGCGCGGACGGGGCGAGAGGGATGTCCTCCTCGCGCCGGGGACGAGTTGCCGCCACCAGGTGCGCGACGCGACGGGGGTGGAGGCGCTGCACCCCGTCGAGTTCCTTGCCGCTTCGCTGCGCCAATAATCAGCGCCGATGCGAAGGCGCAAACGGTTGAGGCGAAGGCGCAAGCGGTTGCGTTCGTGCAAGGATCATCATGGACCAGTTCAACTATCGTGACGGGCAACTCTACTGCGAAGATGTGCCGGTCGAGGAGATCGCGGCGGCGGCGGGGACACCCGTCTACATCTACAGCGCCGCCACGATCACCGATCACTACCGCAAACTCGTCGCCGCGTTCAGGCGCGTCGATCCGCTCATCTGCTACTCGATCAAGAGTTGCTCGAACCTCTCAATCCTGCGCCTGCTCACCGACCTGGGCGCGGGAATGGACGTGGTGAGCGGGGGCGAACTCTTCCGCGCGGGACTGGCGAAGGTGCACGGGCACCGCATCGTCTACGCCGGCGTCGGCAAGACGGACGAAGAGATCATCGAAGCGCTCGACTACAGCCCCGAGGGCTCGACGCGCCACGGCATCCGCCTCTTCAACATCGAGTCCGAGGCGGAGTTCGAGAACATCGCCAACATCGCGCGCTCGCGCGGCGTGGTGTGCGAGGCGACGCTGCGCGTCAACCCCGATGTCGATCCCAAGACCCACGTCTACACCACCACGGGCAAGAAGGAGACGAAGTTCGGCGTCGATCTGGAGCGGGCGCGGGCGTTCTTCCGCAAGTACGGCCGCAACGAACACTGCCGCCTGACCGCGATCCACCTGCACATCGGCTCGCCGGTGTACACGGTCGAGCCGTACATCGAGGCGGTGAAGCGGGCCGCGGCGCTGATCGATGAACTGGCGGCGGAGGGCTTCCGCATCACTGCGCTCAACCTCGGCGGAGGGTTCGGCGCCGACTACACCTCGGACCAGTCGCCCCTCGCCGCGGACTACGCCTCGGCGATTGTGCCGCTGCTCCAGGGCCACGTCCATCGCGGGCTGAAGATCATCCTCGAGCCGGGGCGGAGCATCGTCGCCAACGCGGGGATTCTCCTGACGCGCGTGCAGTATCTCAAGAAGTCGGGCCAGCGACACTTCGTCATCATCGACGGCGGGATGCACACGCTGATCCGCCCGGCGCTGTACGGCTCGTTCCACTTTATCTGGCCCGCGCGGGTGGCGCGGCCGCACGTCCCCGTCAGGCGTGAGCAGGAGATGGACCTGCCGGGTCTGGACCTGTGCGACGTGGTGGGGCCGATCTGCGAGAGCAGCGACTTTCTGGCCAGGGACCGCCGCCTGCCGCCGCTCGTGCGGGGCGATCTGCTGGCGGTGTTTTCGGCCGGGGCGTACGGCATGGTCATGGCCAGCCACTACAACTCGCACCCCCTGCCCGCCGAAGTGCTCGTGAGCGGGGCGCGGGCGACGACGGTGCGCTCGCGCGAGACGTATGATGATCTGATTGCGCGCGAGTTGGAAGCGACGCCGCTGCTTGGACGCGAAGAGGATTGAAAGGCCGTGAACGATCACGTCGGGTCAGGGCGCCGGAGCATGGTGCAGGTGCTGCACACGCTGCCGCTCTCGCCGGCGCACCCCTGCGCGTACCTGCCGGGGCGGGCGGCGCGCGATCGGGGCTTCATCGTGCATCACATGACGCCGGCGACGTGGGAGGCGCTGCTGGAGGAGGGCTGGCGGCGGTCGGGGATGACGATCTACCAGCCGGCGTGCGCCTTCTGCACCGCCTGCCGCTCGCTGCGCCTGCCGGTGGGGGAGTTGCGGCCGGACCGCACCATGCGCCGCCTGATGCGCCGCAACGCCGATCTGTCGGTGCGCCTCGTGCCCATGACGATCGACGACGAGCGCTACGACCTCTATCAACGCTACATCACGCGGCGGCACGACGGCATGATGAGTGGCTCGCGGCGCGAGTTCGAACTCTTCCTCGGCCAGTCGCCGGTGGAAACGTGGGAACTGGAGATGCGCCTCGGCGGGCGGCTCGTGTCGGTGGGAACGATCGACTGCGTGCCGGGCGGGTGGAGTTGCGTCTACTGCTACTACGATCCCGACGAACCGAAGCGCTCGCTCGGAACGTTCAACATTCTCGCCGCGGCGCGGTGGTGCGGGCAGCACTGTGCGGCGGGGCGCGAGGCGCGGCTGTATCTCGGCTACTGGGTTGAAGGGTCGAAGACGATGGCGTACAAGGCGCGCTTCCGGCCGCATGAAGTGCTGCACCCCGACGGCCACTGGCGCCGCGCCGAAGACGAAGCACCGAGCCGCCGCGTCCCCGCGGTGCGGTCGGGTGCGACGTCGTAACGCGCGTCCGCGCCAGTGCCCGCCGTGCGCGATCGCGCGTCGAGGACGACGCGGCCCGCGGCGCGTCGAGAACGACGCGGCTCACACGAGGGCGCCGGGGGTGTCCTCGTCCTCTTCCGCCTCATCAAAAGCGAGGCGATCATCCTCCACCGCGGCCGGCGCGATCTCGCCGCGACGCGGGCCGTGTTTGAGGTCGTGCAGCGCCTTGCGCTTGCGGTCGCGGAAGAGCAGCCGGATCGGCACCTCGCTGAAGGGCAATTCCTCGCGCAGGCGGTTGAGGAGGTAGCGCTCATACTGGCTGTCGAAGAGTTCGGTGCGGTTGACGACGAGAACGATCGTCGGCGGATGGACGGCGATCTGGCTGACGTAGTAGATGCGGGCCTGGCGTCCGAGGCGGCTGCTCGGGCCGCGCGCTTCGAGGATGCGCTGAAACGCCGCGTTGAGCGATCCCGTCGTCTCGCGGTGCCCCGCCTGCTGGAAGAGGTTGAGGGCCATCGCCGCCGCGTCGCGCACCCCCTCGCCCGTCGCCGCCGAAATGAAGACGCACGGCGCATAATCGAGCCCGCCGAGTTCCTTCGTGAGATAGTCGAGGTAGTCTTCGGGAGTGATCGGCTCGCCCTTGCGGTTCGTCTTGCCGGCGGTGAGATCCCACTTGTTCACGACGATCACGCAGGGCTTGTAGTGGTTCTGAATTTCCTGGGTGAGTTGCTTGTCCACCTGGCTCACCGGCACCGTCGCGTCAATGAGCAGGGCGACGACGTCGGCGCGGCGGATCGAGCGCAGGGCGCGGTGCTGCGAGTAGAACTCTACGTCGCTCTGCAGGCTCTTGCCCTTGCGCACGCCCGCGGTGTCGATGGCGATGAACGTCCGGCCGTCGATCTCGAAGCGCACATCCACGCTGTCGCGCGTGGTGCCGGGGATCTCGGAGACGATGACGCGCTGCTCGCCGGCGAGAGCGTTGATAAGCGTGCTCTTGCCCGCGTTGCGCTTGCCGACGATGGCGAGTTTCATCTCCGGCTCGCTCTCCTCGGGCGCCTCGGGCACGAGGTCGTAGAGCATCTCGAAGAAGCGGCGGCGGTTGTAGCCGTTGAGCGCCGAGACGGGCATCGCGGGGCCGAAACCCAGCGCCGCCGCCTCCGCCGCGTGCACCTCCCACGACTCGGCATCGACCTTGTTGGCGATGAGGCGCACTCGCTCGGAAGCGCCCTGGCGGCGCAGGAGGTCCGCGACGGTGCGGTCGAGGGGCGTCAGGCCGCTCTGCGCGTCGAGGATGAAGAAGATGAAGTCGGCCTTGGCGATCGCCTGGCCGATCTGGAACTCGACGTCTCCGATGAGGGCCTTGGAGTCGGCGTCGTCTTCATCGCCCGAGTAGATGCCGTAGCCGCCGGTGTCGATGATCTCCGCCTTCTTGACCGGCAGGCCGTCGCGCCGGTCGGCGGGAGGCGGGAGATCGACGAAGACGGAGACGCGGTCGCGCGTGACGCCCGGCGTGGGATCGACGATCGCCACGCGGTGACGGGCGATCATGTTGAGCAGGCTGCTCTTGCCGACGTTGGGCCGGCCGACAATGGCGATGCGCGGAAGGGGCATAAGAGTGATCTTAGGAGAGCCGCCGCGTCCTCGCGGCTCGTAGAAGACGACGCGGCTCGCGGCTCGTCGAGGACCAAGCGGCCCGGGCGATCACGACCGCGCCGAGGTGGCGGCGTACTCTCGGCAGACGTCGCGCAGGGCGTCGCAGAGCACATCCACCTCCGCCTCGGTGTTGAAGGCGCCGAAACTGATGCGCGTCGTCCCGCCGAGGCGGTCGGTCCCGAACGTGCGGTGGGCGAGGGGCGCGCAGTGAAAACCGGCGCGCGTCAGAAGGCCGTACTCGTCTTCCAGAATGGCCGAAAGTTCATTCGGCTCTATGCCATCGATGACAATCGAAAAGACGCCGCAACGGTTCTGGAAGTCAGGCGGCCCGACGAGGCGCAGGCCGGGCATGTCATCTTCATCGAGGCGCTGGAGCATGTGGTTGATGAGTTCTTCCTCGTGCTCCCAGAGGTGCTCGACCCCGCGCTCGAGAATCCACGCGACCCCTGCGTTCAGCCCGGCGAGGCCGATGGCGTTGTGGCTGCCCGCCTCGAACTTGTCGGGCATGTTGAGCGGCTGCACGTCGCTCTCGGAGAGGCTGCCGGTGCCGCCCTCGCGCACGGAGCGAAGCAGCGCTTCGAGGCCGGGTCGGACGTAGAGCACGCCGGTGCCCAGCGGACCCATCAGGCCCTTGTGGCCGGGCATCGCGAGCAGGTCGATGTTCATCGCGCGCACGTCGATGGGCACGTGCCCCGCCGTCTGCGCCGCATCGACAAGAAGCGGCACGGAGCGCTCGCGGCAGATGGCGCCGATTTCGCTCAGCGGCAGCAGCGTGCCCGAGACGTTGGAGCCGTGCACGATCGCGACGACGCGGGTGCGGGGCGTGATGGCGCGGGCGATGTCGTCGGGATCGATCAGGCCCGTCTTCGGGTCGCAGGGGAGGCGCGTCTGCTCCATGCCGCCGCGCTCCGCCAGCGCGTTGAGCGGACGGAGCACGGAGTTGTGCGCCATCCAGGTGGTGATCGCGTGATCGCGCGAGCCCGGGTCGATCAGCCCCTTGATGGCGATGTTGAGGGAATCGGTTCCGTTGAGCGTGAAAACGACGTGGTCGGGGGACTCACCGTTGATGAGCCGGTTGATCCGCTCGCGGCATTCGTGCAGGAGGCGGCCTGCTTCGCGGGCCTCGGCATATCCGCCGCGACCGGCGGAGGCGTCCACCTCCGTGGCGAAGCGCATCATGGCCTGATACACCTCGGCCGGCTTGGGATGGCTGGTGGCGGCGTTGTCGAGGTAGATGCGCGAACGAGTTGGGTTGTCGGTCCTCACCGGAACATTGTATCACTCGCCCACGGCCGTCTCAGGTCGTTCGGGTGAAACCCCGATCACGGCCGGGCCGCGGCCCAGCGTCGCTCGCGCCGGGGCGGTTCGGGCACGCCGCCGGTCGTGACCGTGCAGGCGTGCTCGCCGACCGTTTCGCGGATGAACCCGAGGAGCGACTCGCTCGCCGCGACGCGCAGCCGCGCCGGCTCGAGAATGACGTGCTTGCGCTGAGCGTAGAGGTGCAGGCGCACGGGCACGGGCTTTCCGGAGGCGCCGTTGAGGCGGGCCTGGCGCTGGAGTTCGCCGTTGAGCAGGGCGAGGGTCGCTTCGGCCTGCTCTCCCTCGTCAAGGTGGATCTCGATCGAGCCGGCGAGTTCGGAGGCGGCGCGGTTCATGGGGATGACGCGGTCCACCCTGATGCTCGCCGCCCCGCGCGACTTGTCCACCTGTCCCACGATGAAGATCATCGCGTGGTCCGTGAGCGCCTCGCCGCACTGCGCGTAGATGTCGGCAAAGAGCACCCCGTCGATCTGCCCGTGCAGGTCCTCGATGGTGATCATCGCCATCTTCTGCCCGGCGCTGCGGCCGTTGCGCACGAGAAGCGGGCGCACGCGGGTGAGCATGCCGCCGATGACCACGGGCCGGTCGTGGTCGAGTTCGGCTGCTTCGAGCGTCGTCGCGGAGCCGAAGGTCTCGATCTGCCTGCGGAAGCGTTCGAGCGGGTGGCTGGAGACGAAGAAGCCGAGGACCTCTTTCTCGTTCATGAGCGCCTGCTGAACGTCCCAGGGAGGCGTGCGCGGGAGGGGTGTTTCGACCGCCGTCTTCTCCTCGACGAGTGCGGCGTCGCTCAAACCGAAGAGCGAGCCTTGCCCCGAGGCGCGGTCGGCGGCAAGGGACTGACCGGCGCGGACGGCGGCGTCGATCGCCTCCACCATCGCCGCGCGCTGTTCCATGCCGTGCACCGTATCGAATGCCCCGGCCTTGACGAGCGCTTCGATCGTCGCCTTGTTGACCAGCGTGAGGGGAACGCGCTCGCAGAAGTCAAAGAGCGAGCGGAAGGGGCCGTGCTTGCGCCTCTCTTCGACCACCGCCGAGATCGCCTTGTCCCCGGCCCCCTTGAGCGCCCGCAGGCCGAAGCGCACGTGCCCGTGATTCTGATCGCGCGGCTCATCGGGATCGAAGACGACGGAGAAATCGGAAGCGGAGAGGTTGATGTCCGGCGGCTTGACGTCGATGCCGACGTGCCCGTCGGGAAAGACCGCACGGCGGCAGTCTTCGAGGTAGGCGATCCAGTCCGAGACCTTCTGCGCCTGCGACTCGTAGGTCAGCGTTGCGGCCATGTACTGGTTCGGGAAGTACGTCTTCAGGTACGCGGTCTGATAGGCGACGATCGCGTAG
This sequence comes from Phycisphaerae bacterium, assembly GCA_039794345.1. Lineage (GTDB taxonomy): Bacteria > Planctomycetota > Phycisphaerae > Phycisphaerales > UBA5793 > UBA5793. Next base: position 6,680 of record JBDIVQ010000026.1, read on the forward strand.
CCGGTCGAGTGGCTCTTGTTGAAGCCGTAGCCGGCGAACTTGAGGATGAGGTCGAAGAGTTCCTCGGCCTTGCGGCGATCGAGCCCTTGGCGGGCGGCGCCTTCGATGAAGACGGGCCGCTGCTCGTTGATGACCTTCTCCTTCTTCTTGGAGATGGCCTTGATGAGTGTGTAGGCGGCGCGGAGCGGGATGCCTCCCAGTTCGTGGCAGATCTGCATGACCTGCTCCTGGTAGACCATCACGCCATAGGTCTCGGCCGTGAAGCGATCGACGATCGGGTGAACCCTGGGCACAGGCCGCAGGCCGTGCTTGCGATCGTTGTAATCGGGGATCAGGTCCATCGGACCGGGGCGATAGAGCGCGTTGGCGGCGATGAGGTCCTCGAGCCGGTCGGGCTTCATGTCCATGAGCAGTTTGCGCATCCCGCCCGACTCGAACTGGAATACCCCCGCTGTGTCCCCACGCTGGAACAACTCGAAGACGCGAGGATCGTCGTATTCGAGGCGTTCGAGGTCGAGGGGATCACGGCTCGGATCGTGAACGCCCAACGCCTCGCGAATCGAACCTTCGCTGAGCGACTCGCGGATGAGGTGCTTGGCCCGCTCGATGATCGAGAGCGTCCGCAGGCCGAGGAAGTCCATCTTCAGCAGGCCGAACTTCTCGACCGTCGGCCCGTCCCACTGCGTGAGGGCTTCGCCCTCGTGGGCCTTGGCGCCGGTGGGGCGGCAGAGGGGGATGATGTTGTCGAGCGGCTGAGTGGCGATGACGACGCCCGCGGCGTGGACCCCCGCGTGCCGCACCTGCCCCTCCAGCGCCCGGGCCGTGTCGAGCAGCGTGCGGATCTCTTCGCGCGAGTCGTACTCCTTGCGCAGGTCCGGCTCCTTTTCGAGCGCCTCGTCAATAGAGACGTTGAGCCCGTCGGGGACCATGTTGGCAAGGCGCTGCGTCTCGCCGGGGGTGAGGCCGAGGACGCGGCCGACGTCCTTGATCGCGGCCCTCGCCTTGAGGGTGCCGAAGGTGATGATCTGCGCCACGTGGCCGTACTTGCGGCGGACGTACTCAATGACGGCGCCGCGGCCGTCCTGACAGATGTCGATGTCGATGTCGGGGTATTCGCTGCGGTCGGGATCGGTGAAGCGCTCAAAGAGCAGGCCGTAGCGCACCGGGCAGGCGTTGGAGAGGCCGAGCACGTAGCCGACCATCGTCCCCACCCCCGAGCCGCGCGCGTTGGCGGGAATGCCCTGCTGCCGCGCCCAGTTCACGAAGTCCCACACGATGAGGAAGTAGGCGGAGATCGACTTGTCCGCGAGGATGCGCAGTTCGCGATCCAGCCGCGCGCGGATTTCGCTGAAGTCCGGGGTATGGGCGTCCCGCCCGTCGCGTGCTCCCTGGGGGTCGTCGTCGGTGTTGGTTCTGTTCGCGCGGGCGAGACGCCCATGCTCCGGGTCGCCGTAGCGCCAGACAAGCCCCGCCTCGCACAGTTCGCGCAGGGCGCGGTCGCAGCGCTGCTTGAGTTCTTCGGGAGTCTCGTGGTCGCGCGTGGCATCGAAGGGTTCGAGGTCGTAGCGGGCGCAGAACTCGGTGTACCACTTCGTGCGGTCGCCGCCGGCGTATTCGAGTCGGTCCTGCGGGATGACGGGCTTGACGACCGGGGCATGGTTCTGACCCGTGGGCAACTCGACGTTGCAGCGCTCGGCAATGTGAATCGTGTTCTCGATCGCCGCGGGCAAGTCGGGGAAGAGTTCCGCCATCTCCTCGGGACTCTTGACGTAGACCTCCTTCGGATAGCGCAGGCGGTTCGCTTCCGACTTCACCTTGCTCATCGAGATGCAGCAGAGGGTGTCGTGGGCGTCGTAGTCTTCGGCGCGCATGAAGTGGGCGTCGTTGTCGCACACCAGCGGCAGGTCGAGCAGCCGCGCCAGGCGGACCAGGTGCGGATTGATCGCCTCCTGCTCCGGCACGCCGTTGCGCTGCACCTCAATGAAGAAACGCGGCTCGCCCCTCTCATTGCGGCCGAAGGTCTCCGCGTGCCATTTCGCCTCTTCAACCGCCGCGTCCCAGTGCGAGGCGGTGTCCGGATTCTGGACGAACTTGAGCAGATGATGCGCGATGCTGGAGCCGAGGTGGCCGTTGATCGCAATCAGCCCGTCGCACCACTGCGCGAGGGTGCACTTGTCCATTCGCGGCTTGAAGTAGAAGCCGTTGCGATAGGAGTCGCTCGTGAGTTTGAGGATGTTCCGCCAGCCCTGATCGTTCTCGGCGAGGAGGACGAGGTGAAAGCCGCCGTCCGCCACGCCGGTGTACTGCCGGTCGCCGCGCTCGCCGGGGGCGACGTACGCCTCGATGCCGAGGATGGGCTTGACGCCCGCCTCCCTCGCCCGGGTGTAGAACTCGACGGCCCCGAAGACGTTGCCATGGTCCGTCATCGCCACCGCATCCATGCCGAGATCGCGGATGTGCTGCATGAGCGCGGGGATGCGGTTGCCGCCATCGAGCAGGCTGTACTCGGTGTGGAGGTGAAGGTGGACGAATCGCGGCCTGGTATGTTCGGTCATTGTCAGGATCGTAGGGGGGCAAAGGGAGCGGGCGGAGTCCGCGGGGGACCACCAGATATAGAAGAGCGGGCCAAACTCCATACTATGACTGGAGGACGCCAGTCTGTCAAGCCGAGAACAGGTTTTCCACGACTTCTGCCGGGGGCAGCCGGCAGGGCGCAGAAGACCGCCGCCCCGAATCCCTATGATCCCCCGATGCGGATCGAGTTCCGATCACTGAACGCCCAGCGGTTCCAGCAGGTGCGCCAGCGCATCGCCGCCCAGCCCAACTGGGTCCTCCGGGCGGCGGGGCTGACCTTCGCGGTCATCATCCTCCTGCCGGTGCTGCTGCTCGTGGCGGTGGCGTTCGTTTTTGCCGCGGTGGTCCTCTTGGCGCTGGGACTGGTGAACCGCGTCGCCGGGCTTTTCGCCGGCCGCAGCGACGGCCTGTGGCGCGGCCGCGACGGGCAGGGGAGGCGCAACGTCCGCGTCCTGCCGCGTGAAGGGTGAAATGCCCCGCTGCCCGATGCGGGTCGAACACCGGCATGACATCCGCCCCCGGTTCGCCAACGATGAGACCGCATGAGCGAGTGCGTTCCGCTGCAAACCTGGTCGGCCTGTTCTGATGCGCAAGCGCCGCTGCTCATCATCGGGGCGGGTCGATCCGGCTCGACGCTGCTGGCGAGGGCGCTCGGGGCGCATCCGCTCATCAGCATGAAGGGCGAGACGGACTTCCTCACGACCCGGTTGTGGGAGCAGTTGTGGGGCCGGCGCTTCTGGCTCGACTGGGAGCGCTTTGTGGCGAGCCGGCCCGCCTCGAGCCGCGACCCGCGCCCGCCCCTTGACGAAGATGAGCAGTCGCGCCAGCGCGGCCGCATCGGACGCATCATCGCCCGCGCCGTCGCCGAGACGCTCGCTCCCGATCCCGCCGCGGCGGTCTGGGGCTTCAAGGAGATCTGGAACGGCTCGCAGAACCATGATCATCCGTGGGAGGCGTATGACGCCGTCTTTCCCCGCGCCGTGTGGGTTCACCTCGTGCGTCATCCCCTCGACTACGTGCGCTCGTGCGTGGCGTGGAATCGCGACGAACTGACGGCCGAGCAGGCGCGGCACCGCCTCATCGACTGGTGCGGCATGGTGCAGCGCTCGCGGCAGCGGGCCTCGTGCGGACCGCGGTTCGTCGAGTTGCGCTATGAAGATCTGCTCGCCTCGCCGCGCGCTTCACTGGAGCGCGTGCTGGGCGCGTGCGGTCTGGCGTGGGAGGAGTCGTGCCTTTCGCCGCTGTCGGCGCGCCTCCTCGCCTCGCAGAAGATGGACGGCGGGAGGGATGCGGCGATCGCCGTGCCGCATGATGCTCGCCTCAAGCGCCTGCCGGACCTGGCGTCGAGCCTGGGCTACGACCTCAGCGCCCTCCGCCGGCAGGAGTAGGCCGGGACAAGGCTCGGCGCCGGCCCGGCGATTCGGCTGCCGGGCCGTGCTCAGTGACCGCATGAAAGGCGGGGGTGCCGTGGTCAAGCGACGCTTTGGGAGCGCGGGCCACGCGGGCGCGCGGGTCAGGAACGAGGGTGTTCGACCCTCCGTCCGCGCCACGACGTGGCCCTCCGGTCGCAAAGCCTTCCTCCGGACCACGGCACCCACTGTTTTCACACAGGTTCTCAGAGCAGGGGGCCCGACCTACCTTTGCGAGTCGAGGCGCTTCTCCCACACCGACGGCGGGTCGTAGATCTGTTTCCACGGGATGTCGTCGCGATAGAAACCGATCGTTGCGACGCGCCCCTTGCGGAGGAGTTGATCGGCGGGGGTGAAGTGGCGTGGCTTGGGGGAGATGCCCACGCTCAGGTGATACTTGCCGTCGCACAGGAACAGCGCCGGGAAATGCACGGCAAAGACCTGCCGCCCGCGGCGGAGATTGAGCGTGACGTTGCGCGGCCGGCCCGATTCATCGAGATGCGCGCGGTTCGTCGTCGTGGCGACGTGAATGTCCGCCTCGTTGAAGATCTGCACGCCGACGACGACGTTGTCCTTATGCACGGTGCTGTCCACGGTGATCTCGACGGTGACCGGCTCGCCGGTGTGGAAGCGGTCGCGCGGCGCGCCCTTCGCGTCCAGCACGCGCACCGAGACGAGGCGCACGAGATTGAGATGAAGAATCGGCGGGCAGCGCTCCTCCGGGTCATCAAGCAGCGCCTGCACCTCGGGCAGCGGGGGAGGAACAGCGGGATCATCCTCATCGACGGGCGGCGGCGGCGCCATCACGCGAGCCGGTGCGGCCTCGTTGTTGCGAGCCGCAACGTCCTCGTTGCGGTTCGCTGCCGAATCACCCTGCGCCTCCGCTCCGCGATCCGCCCCGCGACGCGCGCCATCCATCGCGCTCCTCCGCGTCGTCTGCGCAAACTCCGCGAGGAGTTCCTTCTCGTACATCTGGGTGATCTCGCGGCTCGGGCCGTCGGCCGCGAGTTCGCCTCGCCGCAGGTAGATCGATCGCGAGCAGAGCGTCTCGATGAAGAACATGCTGTGGGAGACGACCAGGGCCGTCGCCCCGCCGGTGCACAGGTCGAGAATGTGGTTCGTGCACTTCTGCTGAAAGGCGAGATCGCCCGTCGCCAGGGCTTCATCGACGATGAGGATGTCCGGGCGCCGGCAGAAGGTGACGGCGAAGGTGAGGCGCGACTTCATCCCGCTCGAGTAGGTGCGGAAGGGCTGGTCGATGACGTGCCCGAGGCCGGAGAAATCGATGATCCAGTCGATGGACTCCTCGATCTCGGCTTTGGAGTAGCCGAGGCAGTAGCCGCCCATGAAGATGTTCTCGCGGCCGGTGTATTCCTCGTGAAAGCCGGTGCCCAGTTGCAGGATGGCGCGGAGGTTGCCGGCGATGCAAAAGGAGCCCTGCGTGTGATCGAGGGTGCCGGCGAGGATGCGCAGGAGCGTGCTCTTGCCGGCGCCGTTGGCGCCGACGACGCCGACGATCTCCCCGCGCCGGACGCTGAACGAGACGTCGCGCAAGGCCCAGTGCGGCTTGTAGAGGGGACGGCGGACGATGAGCTCCTTGAGGATCTGCGAGGGACTGGAGTAGATCTTGTAGAGTTTGGAGAGGCCGCTGACGACGATGGCGGGCGTCGAGGCGTCAGGGCATCGAGGGATTGACGGCGCGGCGGAACCGCCCGTCGCCGGCGCGGCGACCTCAACGGGCTTGCAGGATGGAGCGAGCACCTCCGTCATGATCGGCCTCGCGCTGGGCGCGCTTACGCTCCTCCAACCAGTCGTCTGACCAGCGAGCCGATTCCGCCGCGCCTCGCAAAGGACTCGGTCGGGGCGGGCGCTGCGGTGCGGCGGACAAAGAGGCGGCTCGACAGGACGAGCAACTGTGCATCGCTCATCGCCGCGAAGCGCGCCGAGAGCAGAGGCCGGATCGCCGCGAGTTGCTCGGGTGTCCCCAGCAGGTTCTCATCCACCCGATCGACGGCAAAGCCGGCGCGGCGGAAGTCTTCGACGAGTTCGTGCGAGCGCACGCGGTTGCCGTTCTCGTTGCGGCTGCGCAGGAAGATGCGGCGGTATTCCTCATCGTCATAGCGGAGGAAGTCGTAGGGGCGGTCGAAGTTCTGATGGTCGCGGTAGTCGACCTGATGCACGCCCAGGCCGCCGGCGCGCGTGAGTCGCGCCAGTTCGCACGCGGTGAGACAGGTGTCGCCGACGTGCTCGAGCACCGCGTTGGAGACGATGACGTCAAAGGAGTTGTCCGGGAGGTCGCTCGGCGGCGCGGCGAGGTCGCAGGCATGCTGGGCGATGATCTCCCTGAGGTGCCGCCCGGCGGCGAGGATCGCATCCAGCCCGTCCCACTTCGCGCGCGGCAGGCGCTTGCCCGCCGCCGCCTTGAGGCCCGCGTAGAAGCGCGGGTGATACGAAGGATCCCACTTCGCGAGGTACTTGTCGAGCACCGCCACGCGGGCGCCCAGCGCCTGGCAGATGAGCATGCTTCCGAAGTTGCGGCCCGGGCCGAGTTCGAGGACGCTCAGCCCGCTGAGGTCGGGAATGTCCTCGAGGACGACGACCTTGGCGAAGTCGGGCCATTCGCCGCGGAAGCGGCCGAAGTGCCGCCCGATGCAGTAGGCGTAGTCAATGGCGTTGCGCAGGCAGTAGCCCACCTGGTCGTTGAGGACGTCGGTGAACTCCTCCGCGTCGGCGGGCGCTGCGGTGCGGGCGGCTTCGTCCGCGCGCGGCTGGGTGAAGACGCGCCCGATGGCGTCGGCGCCGCCGGCCGCAAACTCCTCGTCCCGGCGCCGGACGAAGAAACGCGCGCTCACGACCATCAGCTGCTCATCGCTCATCGCGGCGAAGCGGTCGATGAGCCGCGGGCGGACCTCCGCGAGATGCTCGGAAGAGGCGAACATGTTGGGCTCGACGCTCTCGACGGCAAATCCCGCCGCCGCAAAGCCCGCCGCGAGTTCGTGCGGGCGCACCCGGTTGCCCTGGCTGTTGCGCGACGTGAGAAACGTCTGCGAGGCTTCCTCTTCCGGGATCGTCAGGAAGGTCAGCGGCCGATCCTGGGCGCGGTGGTCGCGGAAATCGACCTGGTGGATGCCCGCGCCTCCGGGCCGGGTCAACCGCGCCAGTTCATTCGCCATCATCCGCGTATCGCCGATGTGCTCCAGCACGGCGTTGGAGACGATGGCGTCGAAGGATGCGTCCGCAAAGGCGCAGGGAGGCTCGGCGAGGTCGCCGGCCGCGGCCCGGATGACGGACTCGTCGTGCCGCGACGCGTCGATGATCCGATCGAGGCCCGACCAGTCGGCGTAGGGGAAGTGCGCGGCGCACTCGCGCCGCAGGGCGCGGTAGAAGAACGGGTGGTACTTCGCATCCCACCGGGCGAGGTACTTGTCGAAGACGGCGACTTGCGCGCCGCAGGCGCGGCAGAGGAGCATGGTGCCGAAGTTCGGCCCGGGGCCGAGTTCGAGGATCGTCAGGCCGCGCAGGTCGGGCAGCAGGCCGTAGCGCTTGGAGTAGTGATCGCTCGAACCGGGCATCGCGCCGCGGCCGAACTGCTGCGCCACCGCCGAGGCGTAATAGACCCCGTTGACGATGGCGTAGCGCACGTGCTCTTCAAGGGCGCCCTCGACGGCCCAGCGGTCGTCGGTCAGGTCGATCGCAGCGACCTTCTTGGCGATGGGCTTCTCCCCGACGCGGCGGAGGAAGAAGCGCCCGCTCACCACCGCGAGCTGGGCATCGCTGAGCGCGGCGAAGACCGGCCGGAGGCGGGGGCGGACTTCGGCGATGTGCTCGGGAGGGGCCCAGATGTTGGCGTCGAATCGCCTCACTTCGAAGCCGGCGCGACGGAACTCGTCGCCCATCTCCTCCGGCCGCACGCGGTTGCCGTTGCCGTTCATCGTCTCATCGAAGAGGCGCCGGTAGGCGTCGTCGGGCATGGTGAGGAATTCGAGGGGGCGCGTGAAGTCGCGGTGGTCGCGGAAATCAACCTGATGGATGTTGATGCCCCCCGGCGCAGTGAGGCGCGCCATCTCCGCCGCCGTCTTCGGCACGTCGCCGACGTGTTCGAGCACTGCATTGGAGACGATCACGTCGAACGAGGCCTCGGCGTAGCCGCTGGGCGGCTCGGCGAGGTCGGTGCGGTCCTGCGCGATGATCTCCGTCGGATGATCAGCCGCGGCGATGATGCGGTCGAGCGAAGACCAGTCGCCCCGGGGCCACCGCCCGCCCACCGCCTCGCGCAGGAAGCGGTAGAAGCGCGGGTGATAGACCTCGTCCCAGTCGGCCAGGTACTTGTCGAGCACGGCGACGCGCGCGCCGAAGGCGTGGAGGATCACCGGCGTGCCGAAGTGCCGCCCCGGGCCGAGTTCGAGCAGCCGCAGCCCTGCGAGCGGCAGCTCGTCGTCGGCGGGGCGATTCAGTTCGCCGCAGATGAGTTGCACGTACTCATCCGCCACGCGCACGGCGTACTCGACGTCTTCGCGCACCTGGGCGTCGGTGATGGCGCGGAGGTAGAAGCGGCCGCTGATCGGGCGCAACTGTTCATCGCTCATCGCGGCGAAGCGCGGCGCGAGGCGCGGCCGCAGCGGGGCGAGATACGAATCATCCGCGAGCATGTTCGGGCCGAAGTGCTCCACGCGGAAGCCGACCTTGCGGAAGAGGGCCCGCATTTCGTCGGGGCGCAGCCGGTTGCCGCGCGTCCACCGCCCGGCGCGGCGCGCCTGGTCCACCGCCTCATCCGTGAGCGTCAGGAACTCGAGCGGCTTGCGGTAATCGGCGCTGTCGCGGAAGTCCACCTGGTGGATGCCGAAGCCGTCGGGACGCGTGATGCGGCACAATTCGGGCAGCAGGTTCGGCAGATCGACCTGGTTGAGAATCGCATTGCTTACGATGCAGTCGAACGAGGCGTCAGCGATGCTCAGCGGCCCGGAGAGCGAGCCGATCCGGTGCAGCGCCAGCGCCGGCGAGTCGTACGACCCGGCGTCGAGAATCTGCTCAATAAAAGACCAGTTCGCTTCGGGATACTCCTCGCCGCCGATCCGGGCCAGCGCGCGGAGGAAGGCCGGGCTGCCCTCGCTCCACTGGACGAAATGCGTGTTGATCGCGGCGATCTCCGCGCCAAAGGCGCGGCAGACGAGCATGGGCCCGAAGCGGTCGGGTGTGCCCAGTTCCGCCACGCGCAGCCCCGAGAGGTCGGGGAAGGGGTGCATCCGCCGCGCGAGGTGGTTCGCCATCGTCTTGGCGCACTCGTAGCCGTTGTCGATCGCGAATCGGACTTCCGCGAGCAGGGCGGGTTCGATCGGCGCCTCGACGGCGCGGGCGCGGGCGGAGGCGTGGGGCATCGTCTGCGACATCAAGGTCTCCAGCGGTGTGGTCAGGTGCGCACGGGTTCAACGGGGCGGGTGTGGATTGCGGGCGGGGCGTCCTCGCCCTCCGGCGGTTCGACGGCTTGCGCTTCGCGCACCGCCTGGCCGGGCGTCTCGATCCGCGCGCTGCCGCCGGTCAGGACCGTTTCGTACACCCGGCCCGTCAGGTCCACCATCCGGTCGAGGTTGAAGCGATCATCGACGTACGCCTGCGCCGCGCGGCCGAAGCGCTCGCGCAGGCCGGAGTCCTGCAGCAGTTTCTGAAGGCTGACGACCAGTCCGGCGACGTCATCGACGCCGCAGACGAAACCCGTCTCGCCGTGCGCGACGGCGTCGGACGTGCCGCCGGCGTCGGTCGCGACGACGGGGATGCCGACGTGCTGGGCTTCGAGCGCGACGTTCGGGCATCCTTCATAGCGGCTGGTGAGCAGCAGGACGTCGGCGGCGCTCATGATCTCGACGACGTTGTCCACGCGGCCCAGCAGCGTCACGGCGTCGCCCAGGCCCCGGCGCGCGATGATCGCGCGCACGTCGGCCTCGAGGGGGCCGCTTCCCGCGACGACGACGCGCAGATCGGGCAGCCGCCTGCGGAGCAGCGTGACCACCTTGAGCATCAGTTCCGGCTGCTTCTCCTCGTCCAGTCGATTCACGACGGCGACGACCGGCGCGGCGGCGGAAAGGCCCAGGCGCTGGCGCGCCGCGCGGCGCTGGGCGGGCGTCGGGCGGTCGAAGTGATCGCGGAACAGGCCGTTGAAGACGATGTGAAAGCGCGCCTCATCCAGCCCGACGTATTCAGCATAACTGGCCGCGCCGCGATGCGAGTTCGCCAGCCAGTGGATGCGCCGGCTTGCCGCCGCGATGCGGTACCAGTCCACGAAGGGCGAGTAGAAACGAGGAAAGTGCGTCGGGTTGTAATTGCGCGTGCTGAGGATGATCGATGGAACGCCCGCGGCGATTCCCGCCAGCGCCGCGATCACGTTCGGATGATCGAGCCAGGCGTGCAGCACGTCGGGCCGGTGCGCTGCGAGTTCGAGCGCGAGATTCGCGACGTAGGAACGGATGGCCTCTGGCGCCGCGGCGATCAGATCCCAGCGGAGGCGCTCCAGCGCCGCGGAGTCCACGTGCAGCCCGCTGCCGGCGCGGCGAGCGTCCACCCCCGCCTGGCTCAGCAGCGGCAGGTAGTGGCCGTGCTGGCCCACGAGATCATGCTGCGTCCGCACGAGACACTCGCAGCCGCGCTGACGCAGGCCGATGGCGGTGTTGCACAGTTGCCGCTCGGCGCCGCCGCTGTAGAGGCAGCCCGTGTACTGAATGATGCGCAACGGCCGACCCGGCAGCGCCGCCGGCGCGAAGGAACCGTTGTCCGTCTCGATGAACCGCTTCCACGCCGACTCCGCGTCGCCGCCGCGCTTCGATGCGAGTGGATGCACGACGACTTCTCCGTACGGAGCGTCCTCGGCCGCCTCGCCGCGGCGCAGCCATCGCCCGAGTCCCGCCGCGGTCTGCTCATGATCGATGAGCAGGCCGGGGAACAGACGGCGCGTCAGCGGCTTGATGCGGCGGCGGGTAAGGAGATCGGCGAGAATCTCCGACACGTGGGCCTGCACCCATCCGCGGTCGTCAACGAACCAGAGGCGCCTGACGCCGGCCCGGCGGAGCCACATCATCGCCTTGATCGAGAGATTGGCGCGCGACGTCGCGACCAGGGCCGTCACCTCGCCTGCGGGCAGCGAGGCGAGCCGGGCCAGCGACGGAAGGGCGCCGGAGACGTCGAGACCCCACAACGGCGCATGGCTTCCGATCGGGCGCGCGCCGCACGCGGCGATCTGGGCGAGCACGAAGGCGCTGAACAGGTCGAGCCAGGCGCCCGAATCGAGCGGCCCGCGGTGCACCGCCACGCCCCCCTCATCGTGCCACTGGCGCACCGCCGCCGCAAGCGCATCGAGACCGGCGCCGCCCTCCGTCAGGGTCGGCGGGGGTGATGCGGCGCCGGCGCTTCCGCCGGTCCGGCCCTCGGTCTCGATGGCGGGTATCACGAAGCGGGACTCCCGTTGCGGTGGGGACTCACGGCCGGTCGGTCCAGTTCATCTTCCAGATCGTAGACCTTTCCCTCGACCGTCAGACAGCGACGATCGACCTGCTCGAGGGAGTGCTCCAGCAGCGTCTCGATCCGCCGGAGAAGGGCCCGGCGGTCATCTTCAAGCCGGGCGGAGAGGCGGCTGATCTGGGCCGTGAGTTCCGCGTGCATCTGCTCGCGGCGGCGCTGCTCGGTCTGGCGTTCGGCGGCATCGTCTTCGAGCCGCTGCGCCAGCCGCTCGTTCCCGGCTCGCAGGTCGCGGATCGTCGTTTCCGCGGCGGCGAGCGCGGCACGGTGCTCCGCCTCCTGCACGCGCAGCGACTCGATTCGGGCGACGGCCTCGCGCAGCGCCGATTCATGCCGGAGGGCTTCGCCGCGTGCGGCTTTGAGGTCGCGCGTCAGTTGTTCGAAGCGCTCCTCGTGTCGCGCGCTGCGGATCTGGTGATCGGCGAGGCTCTGCTGCGCCGCCTTGAGTTCGGCGGCCGTTTCGCTCCGCTGGCGCTGGGCTTCGTTAAAGACGTTGGCGTGGTGGTTGATTTCCTTGAGCCACTGCGCCGCCTCCTTCTCGCGTCGTGCGCGGGCGGCGGCCAGTTCACGGGCGATCGTCTCGATCGCCGATTGCGCCTGGTTGACGCGCTGCTCGAGCGCGGCGACGTGCTCGTCGGTCTTTACCCGGCCGCGCCATTGCTCCGTTTCGCGCCGGGCGGCTTCGAGGCCGACCGTCACCTCGCGCAACTGGCCTTCGAGGACGTTGACTCTGCTCCACCACTCGAATCGCTCTTCGCGCACGCGGCGCTGCAGGGCCATCTCGTCGCGCCGCAGTTCCATGATGCGGTCCGACTGGCCGGCGTAGAGGTGCAGATCGGACCGCAGCGCCGCCGGCCCCTGACGCGTTCGACCCCTGCCCGCGGCCGGCGGCTTTCTGCACAGCGCCATGACGACCTGCGGCGCGGCCGATTCGACGGACCACGGGCCCGCCACGTCGAAGCGCCCCCGGTCCTTGCTCCGTTGAGAGCCTTCTTCAAAAACGAGCGATCCGGTCACGTCCGCCTGCCGCAGCCAGCGGATCGGCTCGAAACCGTCAAGCCACTGCGCCAGTTCCTCGCGCCGCGGCACGTGCAGGTGAAACGCGTTGCGGTGCTGGTTGATCCGCTCCCACGCCGCCTCGTACTCATGATCCGGCACGGAAATCAGCAGCGATCCGCCCGGGGCGAGCAGGCGATTGAACTCCGCAATCGCTTCGCGCTGGGCGGCGATGTGCTCGAGGACTTCAAGGCAGATGATGAGGTCGAACGCGCCATCTTCGAAGGGAAGCGGGGTGATGTTAAGGTCCCACTTCACGAACTCGACGCGATCCCCTTCGTCGAGGCGCTCGCGGCCGAGCCGGATCGCCTCGGCGGAGACATCGAGATTCACGACGTGTCTGGCGCCGGCCTTGATGTACTGCTCGGCGCCCAGCCCCGCCCAGCCCCCCGCGTCCAGCACTCGGCGGCCCTTCGCCAGCGCGGCCGCGACATCCAGCCGCGCCCGGCAGTGGGCCATGATCGTCGCATCTTCGAGCACCGGATGATCCGACATCGGCGCCGCGAGACGCACCAGGCTCAATCCCGCCAGCGCGGAGGAGGAGGCTTCGAGCGGCCTCACGCCGAAGCCCGCGGCGACGGCGGATCGCTCGATCCTCTGCAGCGCCTCTTCAACATCGGCCTCGCCTGCCCGCGGCACAATCTCGATCGACGAACTCCACTGCGTGCGCTGGTGGATCAGCCTGAGCATCGTCTCGGGGTCGCGGCTCAGGCGTGTCAGGCCGTCGATGATGACAACTTCCACCGGCCCTTCGATCTGAGCGGCGAGGTCTTCATCGTGCCCCTGCACGTAGGCGAAGCCCCAGCGGCGGGGGTAGTTGTCGTGCTGGATGCCGTCGAGGGGGTGGGTGAGCAGCCGCGGCTCGCGCTTCAGAAGCGCCTCCCGCAGCGCCGGCATGAGGGCGTCATCGCGCTGCCGGACCCATGGCTGCTCATCGGGACAGCAGACCTGCACCTGGGCCCCGGCGCAGGCGAACCACAGACCCAGCGCGAGGTCGGCGGGTTCATCCTGGATGATGGTGAGGCGCTGCCACAGCGATCGCCCGCAGCCTCCCGGCCAGCGGGCGATGATCGATTCCGCCCGACCGATGACGTTGCGGGCTGCTGCGCCGCTCTCGGGGCCAGCAGGCATATGGGTTCCCTTGCGGATTTCCCTCGTTTCCCTGCCGAATCTAAGGATTCGGCCGGCGCCCAGTCAACACCGGACCGGCCAGTGGACATCCGCCGTCAGCGCGCGATGATGGTGGGAGGGGCACGCGCCCCGCCCCGCCCCGCCCCGCGGACCTGCTCTGAGGAGGTTCCCCTCGATGAACGCACGCCGGCTCCGTCGTCCCCGCGATCGCCGGAACTTCGTCCTCCCCCGCGGCGCGATCCGCCCCGCTCCGCCACGCTTCGAGGCGCTCGAAAAGCGGGCGCTGCTCTCCGCCGTGGTCCTCGGCGGCGATCTGCGGCGATTCGAGTTCCATGACGCCGATGGTGATGCGGTGCTCATTCGCCTCAGAGGCCGCGGCTCGGCGGAGATCACCCTCACCGAGAATGCCCCGGATCACGCCGACATCGAGCGCATTGAAATGCGCGGAACGGATTCGGGTACGACGCTGCGCATCGCCGTTCGCGCCGGCGAGAGCGCTGATGGGACCACGACGTTGAGGGCCTTCACCTCCGATGGGCCGCTCAACCGCCTCGACCTGCGGCGGGTCACTCTTGAGGGCGCGGGGATCGATGTGAACGGCCCGCTCAATCGACTCGACCTCGCCGCTGTAGATGGTGATCCGAACGATCGCACGTTGATCCGCATCGGCGGCGACGTCGGCGCCGCGCGGTTCCTCGGCGATGTCGTCGCGGCCGAGGTGGCCATCGACGGCGCCGCAGGATCAATCATCATCCGCTCGGGCAACCTGGCGTCAGGCGCGGTCACCACCGCTGGAGACATCGCCCGATTCATCACTCTCGATCGCGGCGGCCTCAGCGGCCTCATCCTCGACACCGATCTCAACATCGGCGGCTCGATCGGAATGTGGCGATCGCAGGGACTTTCCAATGTCGCCGCTCGCACCGGCGGCGATCTCGCGCGCCTTGCCGTCAACGCCAACCGCGCGGAAACGTCCGGCACACTCGACCGCACGCGCCTCGCCGTCGCCGGTGAAGTGATGAGCATGCGCATCGGCCGCGAAGTGCAGACTGATTCGATCCTCGCCGCCGAAGGGGGCTTCGGGCGAATCAGCATCCTCGGCTCCGTGCGCGATTCGATGCTCCTCGCCGGCGCGCGGCTCGATGCCGACTTCGCGCTCGACCATGCTGCTTTCGCCGTCGCGCCGATCGGCAGCGCCCGCATCGGCGGCGATCTGCTCGACTCCATCCTCGCCTCCGGCGGCGACCCCGGCGAGGACCGCCTCTTCCGCAATCACGAGATTCTCGAAGGCGGCGTGATTGAGCGGTTGACGATCGGCGGCTACGTCGCCGGCGTCCACAGCAGCCACCCCAACCCCGGCGTCTATGCCGCGCAGATCGACCGACTCAGCGTGCGCGGCTGGCGGCTCGAAGGCAAGCCCGACGACCTGCGCGCAGGGATCCTCGGCACCGCGGTGATCGATCCATTGCCCGATGCGGCCGTCGCGCTCACCGAACTCGACGTGCAGCAGATCCTCGAACAGATGATCGCCCGCGCGACGCAACTGGGGGTGAACGCGACTCTCGCTGTGACGGACCGCGAGGGCAACATCCTTGCGACCGTGCGCATGACCGACGGCTCGCTGACCGCCGACCCGGGCACCTCGACGATCAGCGGCGGCGGCAGCGGCGGGCTGGAGGGCGTGACGGTCGCGTCGTCGATTACGGCGGTGACGAAGGCGGGCACGGCTTCGTTTCTCTCGACCACCGGCAACGCCTTCACGACGCGCACCGCGGGGCAGATCATTCAGCCGAACTTCCCGCCGGGCGTGCGCTTTCAGGATTCCGGGCCGCTCTTCGGTGTGCAGTTCTCCTCGCTGCCCACCAGCGACATCAACCGCCTGCCGCTGGGATTGTCGGCTGATCCCGGGGGCGTGCCGATCTATCGCAACGGGCAACTGCTCGGCGGCGTGGGGGTCGAACTCGACGGCGTGTATACCTTTGATCCCAGCCCCATCGGCGGGCGGGCGACGCTCGAAGAGCGCATCGCCGTCGCGGGGCAGATCGGTTTCCGGCCGCCGCGCGCCATCCGGGCCGACCGCATCTTCCTCGACGGCATCCGTCTCGACTTTGCCAACATCGAGCCGCCCTCGCTCGCGTCGCTGGGCGTGCTGCCGGATCTCGATGCGCTTGAGACCGGCGGGCTGGTCGATGTGCTCGTATCGCCGCGCACGAGTCCGGCGACAATGTTCACGCCCACCACCCTCGGACCGATCATCGGCGAGACGATCGACGCCTTCTCGACCGGCCGGCTCGAAGCAATTGCGCTGGGCGAAGGCTCGACCGTGTACGCAGTGCGCACCGCGGCGGGGGGCGAGCGCGAGGTCATCAGCATCGATGTGCCCTCCGGCGCGGTCACGCTCATCGAAAACATCTCCGACGGCGGGGCGAATGAACTCGCCCCTGGCGAGTTCATCAGCGCCATGATGTTCGACAACGGCGGCACGCCGGGCGTCGGCGGCGATGACACGCTCGTGATTCTCAACGGCTCGACGCGCGATGCGCGGCGGATCACCATCTCGACGGGCGCCGTCGCCGCGCCGCAGTCGATCGCCGTGCCCGAGGCGCTGCTGCGCGACGCGGTGGTCTACGAAGAGGGCGGCAGCCGCGACATGGTCGGCCTCTCGCGCGCCACCGGCCAGATGTTCCGCATCGACGCGAGCGATTTCACGCTCGGCGGCAACTACACCGAACTGACAACCACGCTCGACGGCCGCGTGCAGGCGTTCACCCTCTCGACGGCCCCGGGGACTGCGGAGGCGTATACGGTGCGGGCGCTGGGCTCGGCGCGGCAACTGGTGCGGCTCGCGCTGGATGGCTCGGGCGTCACGGTCGTGGCCGACCTCGAAGCGAGCACCAGCGGCGCTGTGCGCAACGGCCACAGCCTCACCGCGCTCATGTATGACGATCAGGGCACGGTCGATGCGAGCGATGATGTCCTCATCGCCCACAACGCCACGACGGGTCGGCAGATCACTCTCGACGCCGACGACGGCTCGATCATCGGCAGCGCCCAGCGCCTCCGCGACCGCAATGCCCTCCTCGCGCAGGGCCGCCTGCTGAGCACCGGCGGATCGGATTACATGATCGGCCTGAGCAATCGCAACGAGCAGGCCTTTGCCCTGCTCTTCGAAGATGTCACGCTGCTGAGCAACCTGCTGCAACTCACGATGCCCGACAACTCGATGTTCACGACTGACGGCGTGATGGTGAGCGGTGAGCAACTTACGGCCGGCGACGTGATGACCATTCTTCAGCAGGGCCACGACCTCAACCGCACGCTGCGGGCGGCGATCCGCAAGGACCGGCCGCAGATCTCGCAGGTCACCGTCAGCGTCGTCGATGTCGATGGGAATCTGCTGGGCACGTTCCGCTCGGCGGATGCGCCGGTCTTCGGCTTCGACGTGTCGGTGCAGAAGGCGCGGACGGCGGCGATGATGAGCCGCAGCGACGCGGGCGCCCTGCTCAGCGCCGCGGAGGGCGGCGCCTTCTCCACCTTCGTCGATAACGCCGCCGACCTCGGCCTGCTGCTCGACGGCTCGGTCGCCATCTCCGACCGCACGGGCGGGTTCCTCTCGCGCCCCTTCCTGCCCGACGGGATTCCCGGCACGATGCCCGGCCCCTTCAGCGCGCAGTCGCCCGATCGCTTCAGCGTCTTCAACACCGGTCTTCAGGTCGAACTCCTCACGACGAATCTCGTCGCCTTCCTCACAGACTTCGCGGGCGTCGGCGATGAAGGACTGGCGCTTCAGGCCTTTGAGGATGGCGTGATCGGCGGCGGCGGAGTCGTCGATGTCTCCTTGCCCGCGACCAACGGCATCCAGATTTTCCCCGGCAGCGTGCCGCTCTACAAGAACGGCGTACTCGTCGGCGCGGTGGGCGTCTCGGGCGACGGCATCGAGCAGGATGACTTCGTCGCCTTCACCGCGGCGACGGGGTATCAGGAATTCGGCCCCGATGTGGTTCGCGCCGACGAAGTGGTCATTCAGGGGCGCGGCGGCCATTTTCGCCTTCCGTACGTGAAATTCCCCCGCGCGCCGCGCGGCGGGTACTGACTCGATTCGGACCGGCTGCGAGTGCCGTTCGCCTATGATGCTGCATCATGAACACCATACGTCTATCCATGCGCGCCGCACGAACGATCACCCTTCTTCCGTGCGTGCTGGCGCTGCTCCTGATCGCTTCGCCATCGGCGGCGCAGGTGGAGCCCGGGCGCAACGTCCGCTACGACGACCTGATTATCGAGTACCTTGCCCTCGAGCCGCAGGTTGAGGTGCGCGCGATCGGCGACGGCCCGCGGCGGCCGGAGGGAGGCGAGGTGCGCCTTACGGCCTTTCTCTTCAACCTCCGCTCCTCCGAGGTCTACGCCGCCATCGACTGGGGGACGGCCGCGGCGCGGCAGGAGATCGGCTATCTCCAGCCCGGCGAATCGAAGGCCGTCACGATCGCACTGGCCCCTGCCGCGATTCCTTACAACCAGCCCATCCGCGCGCTCGTGTACAACGCCGAAGTCCACAAACTCGAAGAGACCGACCAGGCGACGCTGCACGGCGAGAAGGCGATGCGCGTGGCCCTGCTCGTCGAACGCCGAACCTGGGACGCCGGCAACAAGCGCTTCGGCTCCTTCACCCGCGCCATGCGCGACTCGCTCGAGGCGCTGCACGGACATTTCGCGCGGACGGAAGCGCCGGCGGAGGCCGGCCTGCGCCGCGAACCGATCATCGATCGCTTCCGCATTGAGCGCGTCGAGTTGTTCGACCGGCCGGCGGACTCGGCCGCGGGCTTCGAGCGGCCGGCGCTCTTCGAGGATCATCCGCGCTACGACGTGGTCGTCGCCTGCGATGAGAGGGGCCCGCTCGCCGGCTTCTGGCTGCCGCAGTACTCGATCGGACACAACTTCCACTCGGCCGAGCAGGGCAAGGACCTGTGGTCGGACTGGGGCGAGCAGGCGCTGTGGCACGAACTGATGCACTTCCGCGGCGTGCCGGACTATTCCATCTACGGCGTCTCCGCCGGCGCGCTGCCCGGCCGCACCGGCGAGGCGATCGATCTTCCCGAGCCTTTCCGCAGCGATCTGATGAACAGCCCGTACCAGCCGCCGCGAATCGGCGCGCTCGCCGCCGCGATCGCCAACAGCAAGGCGGGGGTCTCGCGCGTCGGCGCCTGCGAAGACGCGGACAACCCCTACGGCCATCAGTGGAAGTGGCTGCCCGCCACGCTGGTCGTCGAACTTACGGACGACGCGGGACGTCCGCTCTCCGGACGGAGCGTCACCTGGTCTCGAGCGTTGCCGATGGGGCTTGAGAACACGCGATGTCAGGGGGTGGCGGCGGACCGGCGGCCGGACGGCCGGGCCGTGACCGACGCCGCCGGCCGCGTCTCGATCTCAGGCGACTACCTCGGCGCCTCCGCGGAGCCATCGCAGCGGAGTTTCTGGCTGCTCGTGGAGGCGGATGATGGATCGGGCGGGCGGCGCTTCAACGTCGTGTCCGGGTTGTGGCTCAACGCCGCGTGGGCGGCGGGATCCAGGGACGAGGCGGTGTTGAATCTGCGCTGGGGGGACATGCGCCCGGCCGGCTCGGATGACGGCGGGGAGGGGCGCTGAGCGGCATGGTGCGGAGGAGGTCGATGCGCGGCCAGGAGGAGTTCGAGGAGCGCTACCGCCGCCGGCTCCGGCGTCGCCGCCGGCAACTCCGCCGCCGGGCGAAGGCCGTCGCTGTGCTGCCCTCGCTCTTCACGCTGGGAAACCTGATCGCGGGTTTCGCCGCGATCCACTTCGCCGCCAAGCCTCTTTCCGTCGCCTTCAAGATCGGCGATCACGAATGGTCGAGCCTGACGGTCGCAGGCGTGCTCATCTTCCTGGGCATGTTCTTCGACGCGGTGGACGGCTACGTGGCGCGCCTCACGCGGACCACCTCCGACATCGGCGGACAACTCGACTCGCTCGCCGACATCGTGACCTTCGGCGTGGCGCCGGCGTACATGACGCTGCAACTCGTGAGCAAGTACTACCTCGCCACCGAGGGGGCGTACATCATCAGCCCGACGCGCGATGACCTCTTCGCACGCGTGATCTGGGCGATCGCGGCGATCTACGTCGCCTGCACCGCCCTGCGCCTGGCGCGGTTCAACGTCGAGACCGGGTCAAACCTCCTGGCGGACCACCTCATGTTCCGCGGCCTGCCCTCGCCGGGCGCCGCGGGCTGCGTCTCGAGCCTCATCCTCCTGCACCAGCATTACGTTCCGGCGACGGACTTTCCCTGGGCGGCGCGCGTCACAGGGCTGGGGATGGCCTTCATCCTGCTGCTCTGCGCGCTGGGGATGGTCAGTCGCCTGCCCTACGCCCACGTGATCAACATGTACATGCGCGGCCACCGCAACTTCGGCTACGTCGTGCGCCTGGCGATCATCCTGGCCTTCGCCGCGTTCCTGCCCACGCTGGCGCTGGCTATCTCCTTTACGGCCTACGCGCTCAGCGCGCCGACGCGCCTGCTCATGCGGGCCTGGGGCAGGGCTCCCCGGGCGACGGTCCCCGCCCCGGCGCAGCCGGGCTGAGCGCCGCGGGTCTCTCACGGCACGGGAACGTGGTCGAAGATGCGCTTCACAATCGCGTCGTTGTCCAGACCTTCGGCCTCGGCCTCGTAACTGGCGATGACGCGGTGGCGCAGCACGTCCAGGCCGATGCTTTTGATGTCCTGAGGCGTCACGTAGCCGCGCCGCTGGAGAAACGCCCGCGCCTTGCCCGCCAGCGTCAGCGCCAGCGTGGCGCGCGGCGAAGCGCCGAACTCGATGAGCCGCCCGATGTCCAGGCCGTACTCCTGCGGCCGGCGCGTCGCATGAACCACGTCCACAATGTAGTCCTTGATCTTGTCGTCCATGAAGATCTGATCGACCACCCGCCGCGCCTCGCGGATCTCCCCGAGCGTGATCACCGCCTCGATCGGCTCGCGGGCCTGCGTCGTCGCCATGCGGTCGAGCACCTGCCGCTCCTCCGCCTTGCTCGGATAGGTCACCTTGAGTTTGAGCATGAAGCGATCGACCTGCGCCTCGGGCAGCGGGTAGGTTCCCTCCTGCTCGATGGGGTTCTGCGTGGCGAGGACGAGGAAGGGGTCGTCGAGGGGCCAGGTCGTCTCGCCGATGGTCACCTGCCTCTCCTGCATCGCTTCGAGCAGGGCGCTCTGCACCTTGGCGGGGGCGCGGTTGATCTCGTCGGCGAGGACGATGTTGGCGAAGATCGGCCCCTGGCGCGGCGTGAAGACCCCCTCGCGCGGGTTGTAGATCAGCGTTCCGATCAGGTCCGCCGGCAGAAGGTCGGGCGTGAACTGGAGGCGCTGAAACTTCGCATGGATTGCCTGCGCCAGCGTGCTGACGGTGAGCGTCTTGGCCAGCCCCGGCACCCCTTCGAGCAGGACGTGCCCGTTGGTCAGCAGACCGATCAGAAGGCCGTCGATCATGTACCGCTGCCCGACGATGCGCTGCTCGACGGCGTCGATGATGCGGCCGACGAAGGCGCTCTTGTCCTCCACGGTGCGGGCGATTCCCATGACGTCTACGGCCATCGTCTCATTCTCCATCGGAACGGGGTCTGGGGATTGTTGCGCCTCCGCACGCGCCGGTCCGGGTGCCGCACCGAGCCAGTGCCATGCTCCGCCGCGACGCCTCAACTTCTACTGACGCACGCGCGGCCAGGTTCCGTCAGCCCCTGGGCGATCTGCGCCTACCGTCCCCATCATGCAGGTCTGGCTCAACGGGCGGTTCATCGAGCGCGATGAGGCGAAGGTCAGCGTCTTTGACGCCGGCTTCCAGCACGGCGTGGGGCTTTTCGAGACGATGCTCGCCGTCGGAAACGAGGTCTTCCGCCTCGACGCCCACCTCGCCCGCCTCGCCGACTCCGCCCGCCTGCTGCGCCTGAGCGATTCGCTCCGCACCCGCCCCCTCGCCGAGGCGGTGCGGTCCGTCGTCGAAAAGGCCGCTTTGCCCCGCGCCCGCGTCCGCCTCACACTCACCGGCGGCGACCTGAATCTGCTTCAGTCGAAGCGCCTCGCCCCCGTCGATCCGACGATTCTCATCGTCGCCCAGCCGGCGACGGAGTATCCGGAAGCGTTCTTCGAGCGCGGCGTGCGCGTGACGGTGGCCGACGGGAGGCTCAACCCCCTCGACCCCGACGCGGGGCACAAGACGCTCAACTGCTGGTCGCGGCTCCGCGCCCTCCAGCAGGCCGCGGCCTCGGGAGCGGGCGAGGCGATCTGGTTCAGCGTGACGAACCACGTCATGTCCGGCTCGGTGAGCAACGTCTTTCTCGTCAAGGACGGGACGCTGCACACGCCGTATGCCCGAGGCGAGGAGGAGCAGGGCTCGATGGCGGCGCCCGTCCTGCCCGGCATCACGCGCGGCTTCATCATTGAGGCCGCGCAATCGCTGGGCGTCGGCGCCGCGCGCCGGATGATCGACATCAATGCGCTGCTCGACGCCGACGAGGTCTTTCTCACAAACTCGAGTTGGGGTGTGCTGCCGGTGATCGGCGTCGAGGCGGAGGCCATCGCCGACGCCGTGCCGGGCGAAGTGACGAAACGGCTGCGCGCGGCGTGGCTGGAAGCAACGGCTCCATAGCGCGCCCTCGCCGCACGCGGGAAGGGGCGCGGCGGCGTTTCGCTCAGCGCCCCGCGGCGCGGCGGCGGGCGCCGTATTCGATCAGGTTGCCCAGCAGGTTCACGGCGCTCTCGGTCGTGTAGCCGCTGACTCCCCAGCGCGGCTGGCCGAGCAGCGCGTGGCTGAGGTCCTCGCGGCTGACGAAGCAGCGCAGGTCATCTTCGCTTCCGGACTCGTGCAGGGCGCGGAGTCGCGGCCGCGGCTCGCGCCCGCCGAAGCGTTCGAGGGAGTAGAGGCGATAGGCGACATTGGAGCAGTCCACGCCGCCGTCGAGCGCTGCGCCGGTGATGACGGAGTGGCGGACGGGGCGGCGGAATCGACCGCCGGGCATGATGGACTCGACGAACTCCTCGGCGCTGCGGCCGAAGGCCCCGACCCCGCCGACGCACTCGAAGAGCACCGTCCCCCCGCGCTCGAGGTAGTCCCGCAGCGAAGCGGCCTGTGAGTCGGTGAAGGTGTGCTCCGCCGCACCGCGCACGATGAGCAGCGCCGCCGTCGCCGCCGGCGAGTCGCTCAGGCCGTCGAGGGGAGCGTCAATCACCGTCACGTCAAGTCCGCGCGGCAGGCGCAAGCGGAGGGTGAGATACTCATCCGCGGCCGGCTCGGGATTCCAGTTGCCCTCGTAGACGGCGCGGGCCACGGTGACGGGGGCGAGGTTGCCTTCGCCCGTGGGCCTCACGCCGCTTTCAATCTGCTCGGCGGTGAGCGGCAGTTTGCGATTGAGGCGCGGCGCCGTCAGGCCGCGCTCCGAGGCGTAGTAGTAGACGTTGCTGAGCATCGCGAAATCGTCGCGCCGCCGATTGACGTCGTTGATCTGCAGCGCCGCGCCGATGTCGCGCTGCGGACAGAGGATGATGAGTTCGCGCACGCCGTTGCTCAGCCCTTCGAGCGCGCCCGGCTGCTCGACGGGCGCGGAGAGGGTATAGGCGAAGTGCTCTCGGGGCAGCGAGCGCCACTGATACTGCGGGTACATGAGCCGCCCGAGGGTCCGGATGGCGTCGGCGAAGCGTGGATTGCCGGCGTCGGCGTTGGCGACGAGCAGCCCGCCGAGATCGAGGTAGCGCTTGAGGCGATCCGCCGCGGTCGGCTGGGGCGCCGCGCCCCGCCGCCGGCGGTCGAGTTCCGCCTGGTACTCTTCGACGTACGCCGGTGCTTCGTGCCCGGCGAGGTAGACCATCGGTCCGTCGAACCACTCTTCCAGCGGGGCCAGAGCGTCGAGAATCTGCCAACTCAACCGCTGCTCGGTCTCCTGGCCGATCCACGCGGAAAGGTGCGCCACGTCGCGCGGGCGGTTGTTCCAGGCGAAGGAGTCATCGCGCAGTTTGCTCACGACGATCGGAACCCGCCCGTGGGCGAGGAACATGAGGCCGAAGGACATCTGCACCACGGGGCTTTCGACCATGCCCGTGGCCCGGATGCGCGCTTTGGGAGTGAGTCCGCTGAGGCGGCCGGTCTCCGCGTCGATCACGCCGTCGCAGAGGCGATTGATGACCTCGGCGGCGCCCGCGCGAAACCAGTCGTGCCGGCCGAAACGCTTGTAGCCGCTCGCCAGCCCCACGCGCTCCATCCCGTAGAGGTAGTAGAAGAGGTACGTCTGGTCGGCGTCGGGGGCGAGGCCCGGATGGCGATCGACGGCGAAGTTCTGGTCGAACCAGTCCAGGCCGCGCGCGATCGCCTTCTGCTGGTCGGTGTCCCGCAGGCCGGGCTTGAGGAACTTGTCGGCGTGAAGAAAGTCCTGGGTGATGAAGAGGCAGGTCAGTCCCGCCGCGGTCATCGACCCGCGCGCTTCGCCGAACTGGGGCCGATAGTTCCATCCCCCGCCCACGAGTTGCGTGCGCATGTAGTGGTCTTCAACGCGCTTCCAGAGGCGCTGCGGCACTTCATGATGGCGCTTGGCCGCCTCCCACAGGCCGAGCACGCCGTACTGCGTCAGCGAGTTGTCGTACCCCGAGTCCATCGGGATGCTCGTGTACGCCCACGAGCCGGAGTCGAAGCCGTAGGACCGCAGCAGCCACTCGCGGTCGTCCGCCAGAAGCGGGCCGAAGCGCTCCGGCAGCAGAGCCCAGATGTGCGCCCGCAGGGAGCGGACGTAGGTGAAGTCAGGCTTCTGGGCGCGGAGGAAGTCGATGGCGGGCTGGAGGCGCGGCTCCTGGTAACTCTGGCCCGAGGCGAGCAGGGCGAGGACGGCGATGGTCGTCTGGCCCGTGAGGTGGCTGTTGAGGATCGCCATGGCGGGGTCGTTCGAAAGCCCCTCCCACGTCCCGGCGTTGTTCTGCCGCGCGTAGAGGCCGTTGCGGATCGCCTCGATGGCCCACTGGATCTCCTGATCGGTGAGCGTCTCCGCCGCGACGACGGGTGGATCGGGTCGTCCCTGCGCCGCGGCGGGGCGCGCCGCGGCCCCGATGGACCAGGCCGCCAGACCGGCCGCGAGAATGGCTCGGGAAAGTCGATGCATGGCGCCCCTCTGGATGCCCGTCGCCGCCCGCGGCTGGCGGGAAGGGGCAACAACGAACGATAGCCGGGCCCGCGTCGCGCGCCCCTCGGGTGCCGCGGCACGGCACGCACCGGGGCCGCTCCGCCTACTCCCAGTCCCCGCGCGGATAGCCCAGGCGCTCCATCGTCTCGCCGCAGACCTCATCGAAGAACGCCTTGTCGGCCTCGCTCCATTCGCGCCAGTGCGGGACGCGGTAGACCTCAGCCGAGTTGCCGCTCTTCCTGCCCTTGTGGGCCGTCCACTGCTCGCGCGTCACGTTCAGCCCGATGGGATCGAGCACGCTGGCCTTGAGATAGTCATAGTCGCGCAGCGTCTTTTCGAAGTGGATGACGGGCTTGTCCGGCAGGTGGTCGAAGAGGGTGCGGTAGGCGTCCATCCACCACCAGCAGATTTTCTGGAAGGGGGTCATGTCCGCCCAGCGAGGCTCGAACGGATCGCCCGGCAACGGCCGCACCGGGTCGTGCATCGCCTGAAAGCCGCGCCCCATCTGCCGGTTAAGCGCGCTGCGCACCGTGTCGCGCCCATCGCGCGCGAGGATCATCAGGTGCGCATGGGGAAAGGCCCGGCCCAGCGCGGCGCCGAGGCACCGCAGGGGGGAGGAGACTTCGCCATAGGTCCGCGTGCCCGTGTCCACGATGTCGCGGTAGATGACGTACTTGCGGTAGTGCTGGACGTAATAGTCGGCGAAGTCGGGATCGCGGCGCGAACGGGGGCGCGAATCGAGGTCGGGATGGCCGCGCGGCTCGTGCCGAACCACCGCGCCGGGATCGAGATTCAGCAGCGAACTGACAAAGAGCGTCCCGCACCGCCCGCTGCCGAGGAGGAAGAAGAGGTTGGTTTTGGCGAGATGCTGATCGACCCTCCGTTGGCCGAGCCAGGCTCGCTCGAAGCGGCCTCGGAGGCGCCACGTCTTGCCGACGGCCGCGCGGAGCGGCCGGGGGGATTTCGCCCACGCCCGTCGCAGGATTCTCTTCATGCGTCACGAACCTCATGTACCCGGGCCGAGGGACGATGAACCGAATCCCCGCGCCGCTCCCGGGACTATCAGACCAGCATTGTAGTCGAGATCGCTCGATCCGCGCGGCTCACCTGCTGTCGCGGGTGTGGTCCGTCCTTTCGTATCGCTGCCGTTGTGCCGCGCAAGCCGACAAGGCTGAAAAGGGCGACGGGTGGGGATGGGGGGGGGCGAGATTGAAGCGTGTTTTTTTGCGCGTTTGGTTCATCGTCCCTTGCAGCCTCCACTCGTTTCAGGTATTCTCGGTTCGCAGGTCCGTGCGCATCACGCGCGGTTCGCGGCTCGTGGCGTGACGCCGTCCCCAGGCAGCGCCCGGAACCGAACGGAGGGATTCGCGATGCAGACGTCCCCGCTTCGTCGCGTGTGTTGTGGCTTGCGCTTCCGCCTGGTCCTGCCGCCGCTGGCGGTGCTGCTGGCGGCGTCGCCCGCGGCGGCCCAGTTCACCTGGGACGGCTCGTGCGGCACGGACAACTGGCACTCCTGCTGCAACATCGGCCAACTGGTGGACAACAACTGGGACCTCGACCCCGAGCCCCAGTGCCCGCCCTTCCCCGGCCCCAAGGATGACGTCGATCTCAACGGCGCCACGGCCCGGATCAGCACGCGGCACGTAGACATTCGCAGTCTCTTCAACGGATCGCTCATCCTTCAGAGTTTCGGCCTCAATGTCGCCGGCAACGTCGATCTCGATGCGCTGAGCCTGCTCGGCTCTGATCTGATGGTCGGCGGCGTGATCAACGTCAGCGGGCCGTTCACCTGGCGCTCGCAACTGATCGGATCGCAGGGCTCGCCGGCCACCATAGCCGGCCCGATCATGCTCGACGGGATCGTCAACGCGACGCTCACCGGAATGTCGCTCACCGCACAGGAGCCTGTCTCGTGGACTGGCTCGGGCGGGCTGATCCTCAACGGCGGCGCGACCCTCCGCAACAACGCGTCGTTCTCCATGACCAACAACGAAGCGATCGCCGGCAACGGCGGGACATTCATCAACAACGCGCCATTCAGCAAGGGGGGCAGCACGGGAACCTCGCTTGTGCTGCCTTCGGTCTTCTTTGACAACGCGCCCAGCGGCTCAATCGGCGTCGCCACGGGCACGCTCTCGATCCAGGGCAGCGGGCGCAGCAGTGGGCTGATGAACGTCAACGCCGGCGCGACGCTTGCTTTCGCCACTGCCCCGGCGCAGACCTTCACCATCGAGGAGAACACAACGGTCACCGGCGGCGGACGCGTTCAGTTCGGACCGGCCAGCGGCCCGTTCATCGTCGCCGCCGGCAGGACCTTTGCAGCCGACAACGTCGAGATCATCACCACGCCCGGCGTCAATGGACCTGGATCGTACGAGTTCGGCACCCTGCGCTTGGAGAGAGGCACGCTCGGCGGGGCGGGCGTGACGACCGTCACCGGCCCCTGCGCCATCGTCGGCAACCTCGCCAAGACCATTGCCAACCACACGCTCACCCTGCGCGGCGCGACGACGTGGAACGGCACCAACTTCGTCGAACTCCAACTCTTCGAGGGCGGCATCCTCAACAACGTCGGCCAGTTCACCGTCGCCAGCGAACCCAACAAACGCGTGCGCTTCATCAACGGGCAGTGGATCAATCATCCGGGCAGCACGCTGGACATCCTGAGCAACCTGACGTTCATCGTGGGGCCGGGTGTGTTCCGCAATGAGGGGACGCTGACCATCAACCCCGCAGGCGCCGTCGTCGATTTTCAGGCCGTCACCTTCGAACAACTCGGCACGCTCAACCTCGCGTCGGGTACGCTCAGAGTCGGCGGCGGGCGCGCCGCGGCCGCGCACTTCAATCTCAGTCAGAGCACCACTCTCGACCTGATCATCCGCGCCTTCATCATCGACTCCGACACGCAGTTCACGGGGCAAGGGAAGGTGCATATCGACCGCAACGCCACGCTAGACGTGCAGGCCGCCACAACGGAGATTCCCCAGGTCGAACTGGCCGGAGGGATCATCAGCGGACCGGGGGCGCTGACCATTACCGACCGCCTGCTCTGGTCCTCGGGCACGATGATCGGGCCGGACAACGGGCAGACGATTATCTCCGGCGAACTGGAAGTCCCCGCCCCCGTACGCATTAATGAGCGGCTGGTGAGCGCCCGCGGCACGACGACCCTGGACGTGCCGGCGACGATCTCGCTCGCCCAGAACGCCCGCTTTGTCGTCGGCGCAGGAGGTGTGCTCACGGCCGAGCGCCGGACGGGTCAGCAAAGCAACATGTTCACCGGACTGGACAACAGCGACATCCTCGTGCTCAATGCGGGGGAGATCCGCATCCGTGGCGACGGACTCAGCTCTTCCGGCAACTTCGCGAGCGTGCGCCTGGACAATCGGAACCTCGTGGATGTTCAGAATGTGGAGGTCAACGCCGTCAGCGGCGGTTCGAGCATCGGAACTTTCAACCTCGGCGCTGGGGCGAAGATGTTCTTCGGCCGCGACTATGCCTGGAACGCCGGCACGCGCCTCACGGGACCGGGGACCGCCGTTGTTCTTGGAGTGGTCGTCAACGGCGAGATCGATGCCGAAAACACCGAACTGTCCGGAGTTCTCAGGGGGCCGGGAACACTACGCGTTGCCTCCAATCTGAAACTGGCGAACGGACAAGTCAGCGACTCGGGCCGCCTCATTAACCTCGGGGAGGGTGACGCACGAGGGGTCGGCACCAGGCTGACACTCGACAACTCCATCTTCGAGAACAGAGGCAACGCCGAGTTCTTCGGCGCTCTGGCTTTGAACAGCGCCAGCCTGGTCATCAACTCAGGCGACTTCCGGATCTCAGGCGCTGACCTCACGGGGCCGGGCACGTCCGCGGTCCACAACTTCGGAACCTTCCGGACGCTCGGTGTCACGGTCAACGTGCCTTTCAGCAACCTCGGGGGCGTTGTGATCCACGAAGGCGGTATTCTGCGTTTCACCGGTCCTTACAGCCAGACGGCTCGCGGACGGCTTGTGAATGAGAGCACCGGCGGCACGATCGTCTTCGATATGCCTCCCGCCCTTTCCCCAGGCACGCGCATCGAAGGCCGGGGCGTCTTCCGCGTCGCCGGGCAGTTCCGAAGTCCCGCCAACATCGCTCCCGGCGCCTCAGCCGGCAAACTCGCTATCGAAGGCGAATACATTCAGGAGTCCGACGGCGTCCTCGAAATCGAGATCGGCGGACGCACTCCCGAGACCGAACACGACGTGCTCGAAATCATCGGCAACGCCGCACTCGCCGGCACGCTCGACATGCGCCTCATCGACGCCTTCCAGCCGGTCAAGGGCGACCGCTTCACCATCCTCACCTGCACGACGCGCACGGGTGAGTTCGACACGCTCAACCTGCCGACCTCGCCGACCGCGAAGGAGGCGAACTGGCGCGTCGAGTACTTTAACGACCACGTCGATCTCGTCTTCGATGGTTGATCAGGCGTCGCGCGGCGCCAAGGCGGCGCGACGATGGGAGGGCTCGGGCATACCCTCACGCATGAGTGTGCGATTCTTGATATCCCTGCACGTCCTTGCGGCGCTCTCGGCGGCAGTGGGAGCGGCGCGGCATGGCGCCGCCGCCCCCGCGCCGCCGCCCGTCGAGTACACCGTCGCGCTGCCCGCGCCGCAGACGCAGATGGTCGAGATGTCCATCACCGTCGGGCAGGTGGAGGGTGAATCGCTCGACTTCATCCTCCCCGTCTGGCGGCCCGGGCGCTACACGATCCTCGACCCCGCCTCTTCCGTGCGCGAGGTTCGCGCCAGCAATGGCGCCACGGGCGAAGCGCTGCCTATTGAAAAGGTCCGCAAGAGCGCCTGGCGCGTCACGATGACCGGAGCGGAGACGGTCCGCGTCGATTACCGCATCTACGCCAACTCGCTCGGCGACCGCACGCGCCACGTTGATGACACGCACGCGTTTCTCTCGGGTTCCTCGGTCTTTTTCTTTGTGCCGCAGCGGCGTGATCATCCTGCCATTGTCCGCATCGACGCTCCACCGGACTGGCGCATCGCCTCGGGCCTCGAAGCGCATCCGACTGAGCCGCGCACCCTCATCGCGCCCACCTATGACGTCCTCGTCGATTCGCCCATCGAAATCGGCCTGCACGAGCGCATCGAGTTCGACGTGGACGGCGTGCCGCACGAAGTCATCCTCTGGGGCGACGTCGAGGGCTACGACGAGCAGAAGTTCATCGACGACTTCTCCGCGATCATCCGCGCCCAGCGCGACATCTTCGGCAACCTGCCCTACACCCGCTACGTCTTCCTCACCCACATCGGCATGGGCGCCGGCGGCGGGACCGAGCACCTCAACTCCACGATCATGCAGACCGGCCGCGCGGCGCTCGAATCCGACTCCGGCTGGACGCGCTTCCTCGGCCTCGTCTCGCACGAGTTTTTCCACACCTGGAACGTCAAGCAACTCCGCCCCGCAGGCATCCACCCTTACGACTACGAGCGGGAGAATTACACGCGCCTTCTCTGGGTGGCTGAAGGCACGACGAGTTACTACGACGACCTGACGCTCGTGCGAACCGGCCATGTCAAACCGAAGAAGTATCTCGAAGACCTCGGCAGCGCGATCGATTCGCTCCGCCGCCG
Source organism: Phycisphaerae bacterium (assembly GCA_039794345.1). GTDB lineage: Bacteria > Planctomycetota > Phycisphaerae > Phycisphaerales > UBA5793 > UBA5793. Next base: position 37,140 of record JBDIVQ010000026.1, read on the forward strand.
GCCGGGCCGTCTCGTGCAGAGCGTCGAGGAGTCTTCGTTCGATGCGTGGATCAAGTTCAGCCGCTCGACGCCCGACGACGTCAACTCGACGATCTCCTTCTACACGAGCGGCGCGCAGGCGAGCCTGGCGCTCGACCTCGCCATCCGACAGCACACCGGCAACGCCGCGAGCCTTGATGATGTCATGCGCACGATGTACGAGCGCTTTCCATTGAGCGGCCCCGGCTACACGCCGGCGGATCTCCTCGCCGTGATCAATGAGGTGAGCGGCGCCGACTTCACGGAGTTCTTCGAGCGCCACATCCGCGGCACGGAAGACTTTCCATTCGAGTCGCTCTTTGAAGTCTGCGGCCTCGAACTCTACTTCGAG
>JBDIVQ010000027.1:0-37201 GCA_039794345.1 Phycisphaerae bacterium
TCGCGTCGCTCCGGCATCCCCGCCGACGCCTCGGCTGGCGCGGCACGTCCAAGACTTGTCTCGCGCGCACGCGCCGGAGACCCTCCATCTCGGTCGGGCCTCAGATCATCGCGGGCGAGTAAGATTGAGACGGATCGGCACCGCCGCCATCGGTCGTTTCCTGACCGCGGCGTGTCACACCATTGCGCGGAGGGACGTTCATGCCAGGCGTTCAGTTCATCACCACCGCCGTTTCAACGGCCGCTGTTGCCGCCCTGTGCGCTCTCGCGCCGGCTCAGATTGACGCTTTCATCGTTCCAACACCCGCGAGCCGTCCATACACGATCGTTGCCGGCGCCGACGGGAATCTCTGGTTTACCGAGTCCCTCGGCGACAAGATCGGGCGGATAACGCCCGACGGCCAGATCACCGAGGTGTCCCTTGACGCCGACTCGGGTCCGTATGGCATCTGCGTGGGCGCGGACGGATCGATCTGGTTCACCGAGCGTTTCGCCAATCGCATCGGGCGTCTGGATTCAGACGGACGGCTGTCACACTGGAACATCCCGACGGCGAACAGTCAGCCGTGGGAGATCACACTTGGTCCCGATGGGAACTGCTGGTTCACGGAGGAAGAAGCGAATCAGATCGGGCGCATTACGCCGCAGGGGCAGATCACCGAGTTCCCGACCGGTTCCTGCTGCTTTCCGACGGGAATCTGCGCCGGTCCCGACGGCAACATCTGGTTCACGCTGGAGATCGGCGACCAGATCGGACGGATGACGCCGGACGGCGCCGTGACGCTCTTCCAGATCGATCGCGTGCAGGTCTTGCCGTGGGACATCATTGCCGGTCCCGACGGCAACCTCTGGTTCACCGAACTGGCCGGGCTCGCGATCGGCCGTATCACGCCCGATGGTGAGATCACGGAGTTTCCCGTGGAGGGCGAGTTTTCGGGGATCGCGGGCATAGCCGCAGGACCAGACGGCAACCTGTGGTTCACGCGCAACGACACGCACCGCATCGGCGTCATGGACACGAACGGCAACGTCCTCAGGACCTTCGCGAGTCCGGGCGAGCGGCCGCTGGGCATCACCTCCGGACCCGATGGCAACGTCTGGTTCACCATAGCGGACGGGAATGCGATCGGCCGCGTGGCGACGGCGCGGCCCGGGCGCATCTATGCACTCTCGCTTGAGGCGGGATTCTCGCCGCAGATCAGAGTGGGAAACCTCGGCGACGTGATGCAATGGACGTTCATGGGGCCCGGTCAGCACAGCGTTCGCGATCTCTCCGGTCTTAACTTGTTCGACACCGGACCACGAGGGTTCGTGTCCTTTGCCAGTCTGCCGCTCCGTGCGGCCGCGACGTTTGTGTACAAGGACGCTGCCGGCGACGGCCGGCGGGGCGCATTCCGTGTGGCGCCCGACGCGCCGGAGTCAGGCGCGATGCACGAGCCGTTTGACGTGACGTGGTCGCTCACTTCTCCCCCGGCCAACCTGGTTTTTGATGTGCAGGTCAGAGAGCCCGGGTCCGAAGAGTGGACCTTCTGGCAGGAGGGTGTCTCCGTTCTGAGCGCCACCTACACACCGGACGCCGCCGGGGACTACCGCTTCCGCTCGCGCATTCGCAACCGGTCGGGCGAACGTGCGACGCTCTACTCGCCGCCCGCGACTGTGCGGGTGGAGTGATGCGTCTCCACTGCATCGCTGTGCCCTGAGGCAAGGCGTCAGGATGACGGACTGACGGCAAAGCGGGAGAGTTGCTGCTGCCTGCCGAACTCGCCGGTGATCATCACATCGCCCTCCCGATCCTCGCGGCCGTGCGTGCTCAGCCAGCGCTGGCTCTGGGCGAAGAGTTCGCCGAAGTCGTCGGGCGACATCTCGTGCGCTTCGTACTCGGCCCGCGCGATGGGGATGAGGCGAAAGAGCGGCTCGCCTTCTTTGATCACCACCTCGTCGATCTTCGATTCTTCGATGCGCGGCAGTTCGATCACGCCGTGCCACGGGTGCGCCGGAAAGTACCAGTCGCACTCGATGAGCGCTTCAATGACCGACCATGCGCGAGGCGGCGTTGAGGCGTGCGTCGCCGGCACCGCCTTGATGAGCAGCATCTCACCCGGCTCGGTGCGCAGATAGAGAAACGTGCTGACCTTCACCTGGTGGCGGATCTGCGCGTAGACCTCGTCGGTGATCACGTGCGGCCGCTGCTGGTTCTTCTCCCAGAACCACGCATTGAGTTGCGGATGCGGCACGATGCCGCCCGTGAACTCGACGTCGGACTCGACTTCGACCGCTTCCTCGATGTCCCAGTTTCCCTGGCGGTCGCGGACGAAGCGCATGGTGAAGGGGTTGATGACATCCCAGCCGAAGGCGTTGGCGGCGCGAATGGGGGGGCAGTGCTCCGGCCAGCCGCTGCCGGCGCTGCGCTTGACGTAGGCGGGCTTGGCCGGGCGCGGGTGCGGCAGGTCGGCGTGAAAGCGGAAGTAGTCGAGCATGGAGGGATTGTAGAAGTGATCGAGGCGCGCAAGAAGAAGCCCATGTTCATCGAACATGGGCTCCCGTGAGTCAACGCGGATTGTCGATCCACTCTGCGATCAGAGTTGAATCTTGTCGGTGCCGAGGGCGCCGTGTTCATCCATTCCGCCGCGGCGCGGTCCGGCGTGCGGAGCCGGCTCGCGCTTGCCGTGGCCCGACTCGGGCTGGCCGCTGCTGTCGCCCCACTGGGCCCGCTTGAGCGAAAGGCCGATCTTGCGGTCGTCGGTGTCCACCCGGAGGATCTTGACTTCAACCTCCTCACCCTGCTTGACGACGTCCTGCGGATTCTCGACCTTCTGGTCGGAGAGTTCCGAGATGTGCAGGAGGCCTTCGAGGTCCTCCTCGAGTTCGACGAAGACGCCGAAGTTGGTGATCTTGGTGACCTTGCCCTTGACGACCATGCCGGGCTGGTAGGCGCTGGGAATGGCGCTGATCCACGGATCCTCGGTGAGTTGCTTCATGCCCAGGGCGACGCGCTGCTTTTCCTGGTCCACTTCGAGCACAACGCACTTGAGCGTGTCGCCCTTCTTGAAGATCTCGTTGGGGTGCGCGATCTTCTTGGTCCAGGAGATGTCCGAGACGTGCAGCAGGCCGTCGATCCCCGGCTCGATCTCGACGAAGGCGCCGTAGTTGGCGAGGTTGCGAACCTTGCCCTCGACGATCGTCCCGATCGGGTACTTCTGGCTCATGATCTCCCACGGGTTCACCTGGAGCTGCTTGATCCCGAGCGAGACTTCCTGCTTGTTCTTGTTGATGTTGAGGACGACGACGTCGATCTCCTCGCCCACCGAGAGCAGTTCGCTCGGATGGTTGATGCGCTTGGTCCAGGACATTTCGGAGATGTGGACGAGCCCCTCGATGCCGTCCTCGAGCTTGACGAAGGCGCCGTAGGAGACGATGTTGACGACGGTGCCCTTGACCTTGCTGTTGATGGGATAGCGGTCTTCGATGTCGTCCCAGGGCGAAGCCTCCATCTGCTTGAGGCCCAGCGCGATCTTCTCCTTCTCGCGGTCGATGGAGAGGACCTTGACTTCAAGTTGCTGGTCGATGGAGACGAGTTCGCTGGGGTGATTGATGCGGCCCCAGGACATGTCGGTGATGTGCAGCAGGCCGTCGATCCCGCCGAGATCGATGAACACGCCGAAGTCGGCGATGTTCTTGACGACGCCCTTGACGACGTCGCCTTCGGTGAGGCTGGCGAGCAGGCGGTCGCGCGCCTCGCCGCGCTCTTCCTCGATGAGTTTGCGGCGGCTGATGACGATGTTGCGCCGCTGCTCGTCGATCTTGAGCACCTTGGCGCGGATCGTCTTGCCGAGAAAGTCCTTGATGTCGTTGGGACGGCGGACATCCACCTGCGAGGCGGGCAGGAAAACCGGCACGCCGATGTCCACCAGCAGGCCGCCCTTGATCTGCCGGAGCACCTTGCCCTCGACGATGTCGCCTTCCTTTGTCCGTTCGAGGGTGGTCTCCCAGCCGCGGATGCGGTCGGCCTTGCGCTTGGAGAGGACGACCAGGCCGTCTTCTCCCTCGATGGACTCGAGGAGCACTTCGACCTGCTTGCCGACCTGAATCTCCTCGGGGTCGTCGAATTCGGTTTTGGGGACGAGGCCTTCGGATTTGAGGCCGATCTCGACGACGACGTTGTCGCCGGCCAGGCCGACGATCCGGCCCTTGAGGATGGTGCCCAAGGTAAGGTCCGAGAACTGCTCCGCGAGCAGTGTGTCCATGTCGAAGTGACCGGCGTCCGTGCCGAAGGCCCTGTCCAGCATGGACTTGGTCTCAGCGTCCGAGAGCGCCAGATCTCCGATGAGGTTGTGATCTACCATGAGAATACCGTTTCCGCACAAAGCGCAGCAAAGTGGTGGTCCGAGAACGAAAGCGGCCTGAGTAACAAACTCAGGTGAAACCGCACTCTACGGACAATCGAATAGCATAGCGCCGCCGAGGTGCGGCGTCACGGACTCCCGGCCGACCCTCGATCGGGATGCAGCACAGGTCGTCCGCTGTCTTCTCGCTCCCCGATCCGGGGAGGGACAGACGGGCCGAGCGCCGCGGTTGTGCGCAAGTTCTTGGTTGAGACGGAAGATCGTGCAAAAACTGCCTCTCGTCGCTTCCATTTCGGGCATCATCGTGCATAATGTGTATCGAGGGGATATTCTCGCGACTCGGCGATCCTCGCACATGCCAGCCTCTGGTCGCGATGGCGTTGCCGGTTCCGGCGTTTCAGGCGCGCGACGTGTTTTCTTTCCGGGCTGCGCCGAGTTGCGGGATTGGGAGAGAAGGTCTTGACCGGCCTGGCATCAATTCAACTTTCCGCCGCCGTGGCTGCGGCCGCATGCCTGCTGTGCCCGCTCGCCGGCCGGCTGATCCTCAAGTGGCAGGAGCCCTCGGGGTGGAGGCGGCCGCTCCATCCGGCGCTGGTCATTCTCACCCTGTGCGTCATCGCGGTGGGGATCATGGTGTTCGGCTGGGCGGGCACCTTCGCGCGCGCCGACGCCGTCTTTGTCGCCATCATCACGCTCGCGCTGGGCTTCGGGCTGACGGGTGAGCGATTCGCCGCCCGACGGGCCGTCAAGGTCTGTGTGCAGATCGCCCTCGCCGCACTCATCACCCTCGCCGGCATCCGCCTGCCGGTGACGGGCGGGGCGTATCCGATCGCGGACGCCCTGGCGACCGTGCTGCTCATCGTCGGCCTGCTCAATCTTCTCGTCGTCCTCAACTTCCTCGACGGGTTGGCTTCGCTGGTTGTCTTCATCGTCTCGTCGTGCGCGGCGATCGTCCTCAACCTCGCCGTCGGCAGCGATCAGCTCGGCGACCCGGCGGGGGTGGTCTTCGCGCTTTCGCTGTGCGGGCTGAGCCTGTGGTTCTTCATCTACTCGCGCCCGAGTTCCAAGGCGTACATGGGCGACTACGGCACGCTGATGCTCAACATCGGCCTGGCGCTGCTGCTGATCCGCATCGGAGTGGTGCGCGACGAGGTGCTCTCCCAGGCCGTCATCGGCAACCCCGCCCTGCTCCTGCCCCTGCTGCTCACCATTCCCCTGCTGCTGGCCAGCATTCACCGGGAGCAGAAGACGCTCTTCCGCCGCTCGAGGCTGGCGCTCATTCTCATCCTCGCCGGCCATCTTCCGTATCTTGTGCCGCTGCTCACCGGGCCGCAGAGCCGGATGCTCCTTGCGACGAGCCTGCTCATCGCCTCGGTGATCCTCTGGACGGGCATGGTGACGCAGGGCCGCATGCTCCGCGGCTGGTCGATGCGCTGCATGGCCGAGCCGATCGCCGACACGCTGTGGATCGGGGCCCGGATTCTCGTGCTCAGCGTCGTGCTCGCCTGGGTCTTTGACATCGGCGTCATTCCGGCGATCGCCTCCGTCGCCGCGACGAGCGCTCTGCTCATCCTCCAGATCGCCTTCTGGCGGCGGACGATCGAAGCGGACGAACTGCCGGAAGTCGTCGTCTTCGGCCGGCATGAAGACTACCGCAAAGCTCAGTTCATCTTCCTCAACTGCGAAGATCTGTTCGGCCGGCGGCGCGCCCGCCGCTCGCGCATCGGGTTGAACTCCAAGCATCTGCGCAGCGAGGTGATCGCGGAACTCAAGGCGGGGCACACCTGCCTCATTCTCGCCAAGTCGGCCCGGTCCTCGCTCCTGGGCCTGCAGAGTTACGAAGACCTCATTTTCGCGAGCGACTGCCTCCTGCTGCGCCACCTCGATGAGACGATCCGTCCGCGGCGCATTCATCCCGTCGTGGAGGTCTTCTTGGACGCGCTGCACCGCCTTGCGGCGCTGACGGCCATGATCTTCCTGGCGCCGATCGGACTGCTGGTGGCGGCGCTGATCCGACTCGAGGACGGGGGCCCGATCCTCTTCCGCCAGCGACGACTCGGTCACCGCGGCCGGCGCTTCACCGTCTACAAGTTCCGCTCGATGCGCGTCGATGCGCCGAAGTACGGCGTGAGCCCGACGACGAGCGCGGACGCCCGCGTGACCCGGGTGGGCCGGATCATCCGACGACTGAGCATCGATGAACTGCCGCAACTCATCAACGTGCTTCGCGGCGACATGAGGCTCGTCGGCCCGCGCCCCGAAATGCCCTTTATCTGCTCGCGCTACACGCCCCACCAGCGCCAGCGCCTTCTCGTCCCACCCGGCCTGACGGGGCTGTGGCAGATCAGCCCGCACCGCAACGCGCCGATTCACGATCACGTCGAGTACGACCTCGCCTATGCGCAGGCGCGCGGGCCGATTCTCGATGCCGCCGTCGTCATCGCCACCGTCCTCAGCGCCCTCAAGAGCGGCTTCTGACGTTGCTCGTCGGCAGTGGCAGGCCAAGCCCTGCGCTCGCCGCCAATGACGAGAGTGCAGAGTCGTGGACGGGGCGAACGAGCGCCCTCGCACGTTCGCGCCCTTCAGGCTTCGGAGCGCTGTCGCCTCCGGCTGGCGTTTCGACGCTGCAGGCTCGGTTCGCGCCGCAAGGCGTTTCGTCCGCCTACCCTTGCGCCGAGGTAAGCGGCCATGCACGAGACGAAATCAACGGGAGCCGAGGTGATTCGCCAGCGGACGTACGAGTCAATCCTCGGCGTAATCGGCAACACGCCGATGGTGCGCCTGACGCGGCTGGCGCCCGCCGAGTCGGCGACGGTGTTTCTCAAACTCGAGTTCGCCAACCCCCTCGCCAGCGTCAAGGACCGCATCGGCCTGGCGATGATCGAGGCCGGCGAGCGCGACGGGCTGATCAATCCTGACACGCACATCATCGAACCGACCAGCGGCAACACCGGCATCGCACTGGCCTTTGTCTGCGCGGCGCGCGGCTATCGCCTCACGCTGACGATGCCCGAGTCGATGAGCATCGAACGGCGGGCGATGCTCCGCCACCTGGGGGCGTCGATCGTGCTCACGCCGGCGACGCAAGGCATGGGCGGGGCAATCGCCCGGGCACGCGAACTGGTGGACGCCGACCCCAACTCATTCATGCCTCAGCAGTTCGACAATCCCGCCAATCCCGCCATTCACGAGCAGTCCACCGGACCGGAAATCTGGGAGGATGCCGGCCACCGCATCGACGCCATCGTCGCCGGCGTGGGCACGGGGGGAACGATCACGGGCGTGACGCGGTTCATTCGACGGCACAATCCCGACTTCCGGGCCATCGCGGTCGAGCCGGCCGACTCGCCGGTGATCTCCGGCGGCAAGCCGGGTCTGCACAAGATCCAGGGCATCGGCGCTGGCTTCATTCCCCGCAACCTCGACACGACGCTGCTCAACGAAACGCTGACGGTGACCAACGACGAGTCGTTTGAGTGGAGCCGTCGCCTGGCGCGCGAGGAGGGGATTCTCGGCGGGATCAGCACCGGGGCAAACGTCTGCGCGGCGCTGCGCGTCGCGTCGCGGCCGGAGTTCCGCGGCAAGCGCATCGTTACGTTTGCGTGCAGTTTCGGCGAGCGCTACCTCAGCACGCCTCTCTTCGCCGGCGAGCACCTGCCGGGCGCGTGAGGTCAGGGTACGGAGGCATCGCTGCCTTGCCGCCTCGATGCAAATGAACAGCGCCCCGGAACCGGGTCCGGGGCGCTGCGCGTGATAAGGCACTGCTCGACCGGCGGCGCCCGCAAGGGGGCGCGGCAGGGTCGAGGGGTGCGTCAGTCGTACAGGGCGCTGACCGTCGGCATGACGGGGTCCGGCTCGAGGCGCAGCGTCGTGTCGATGCGGAAGTTCGACTCGGTGCGGTGGCGCTCGGCAAAGAAGAAGTCGAGGGTGCAGACCTGGCCGTCCGTCAGGCCGAGGCGGTCGAGTTCGACCATCTGCGAGACCTTGCCGTGCACTCCACCGATGTCGATCACGAGTTCACCGTTGATGAAGACCCACACGTCGTCGTCGCCATAGAAGGAGAAGACCTGCCCCGTGCCCTGGCGGTAGGTGAACTGCGTGCGCAATTCGAGGGTGAAGTGGAAGTTGTGGTCCGGGGTGCCGCCGGAGTTGCCCAGCATCTGCCCGTCGATCGGGAAGAACGAGGTGTTCTGGTAGGTGTAGACGGGCATCTCGTCCGTGCCGCCGGTGCGCGTCAGGGTCAGCGTGAGAGGCTGGCTGAGGTTCATTCCCGGCACGTCGCGGTACCACTGGGCGAAGGAATCCGCCGAGGTGATGGCGCCGCTGTCGGTGTAGGAACTCAGGCTGCCCGCCTGGTCGCCCTTGGAGGGGTCGTAGAGCGAGGGGTGAATCGGCTGGCCCGCGGAGTTCTTCCACTGGCTGAGGACCTTCCGTCCTCCGCCGACGAAAACGGGCTTGCGCTCCGAGTCGAGCATCGAGGCGACGTTGCCCATGTAGTGGCCGAAGCCGTTCACCGGCCGGCGCTCCATGTCGGGATGGCCGTTGGCTTTGCTTCGCTCGATGAAGTCGCGGACCACGCCGGTCAGTTCGATGGTGCTCGGAGGCGGGTCCGCCGCCAGGGCCGCGCCGCTCGGCGCCAGCAGTCCCGCTCCAACGATCGTCAGCCAGGCATGATGTCGAGTCACGGTCGTGCTCCTTGGTTTGGTGTCCCTCGTCGCCGCCGCCACCCGTTCCTCGGTGATGAGTACAGCAAAAGTATGAGATTGAAAGCGCCCTCAGGCGATGGGGAAGATGGAAAAGCGGGGATTCGGCGCGAAGATGCGCCGGTCGCGCGGGCGGTCCGCCAAGCGCCCGCGCCGCAGCGGGCGATAAGAAAGCGACCGACGCTCCGGCAGGGGCCGGAGCGTCGGCGATGGCGCGTTTCGATCGGCAGGCGCAGAATGGTCGGCCGTCCGTGGCGAGGATGCTCAGTCGTACGCCGCGCTCACCGTCGGAAACGCCGGATTCGTCTGCAGAATCACGCTCGTGTCGATGCGGAAGTTGGACTGCACGCGATGCCGCTCCGCAAAGAAGAAGTCGAGCGGGTACTTCTGACCATCCACCAGGCCGAGGCGGTCGAGTTCGACGATCTGCTGCGTCTGCTGGTGGATGCCTCCAAGGTCGATGACGAGCTGGTTGTTGATGAAGACCCAGACGTCATCGTCGCCGTAGAAGGAGAAGTACTGCCCCACGCCCTGCCGGTAGACGAACTCGGTGTGCAGTTCGTAGGTGAAGTGGTAGTTCTTGCCCGGCGTGGAGCCGCCCGAGTTCCCGAAGAGTTTGCCGTCGATCGGGAAGAAGGCATTGTTGACGTAGGTGTAAACGGGCGCCTCGTCGGTGCCGCCCGATCGGGTCAGCGTGATGCTGAACGGCTCGCTGAGGTTCTTGCCCGGCACGTCGCGGTACCACTGGTGGAAGGTGTCGCCCGAACGGATGCCGCCCGAGTCACGCCCGCCGGAGTACTCGCCCACCGTGTCGCCACGGGCGGGGTCGTAGACGCTCGGGTGGATGGGGCGTCCCAGGGCGTCCTTCCACTGCCGGCGGACCTTCTGTCCCTGACCCGCGAAAACGGGCTTGCCTTCCGCGTCGAGTTGGGTCGCGACGTTGCCCATGTAGTGGCCGAACCCACCGGTGGGGACGATCTCGAAGTCCGGATGCCCCGTTCCGTTGTTGTACTCCAGGAAGTCGCGGACAACGCCCTTGAGTTCGAGGTAAGCCGGCGGCCCCTCCTGGGCGAAGGTCGCCCCGCACGGCGCCATCAGCCCGACTCCCAGAAATGCGAACAAGACTCGATTGCGCTTCATGATTGCCTTCCTTCCGTCAGCGACTCAGACCGGAAGGGCCGCATGACGCCTTCCGAATCCGGCACGATCCAATGTACAATTCGCTCCTGCCCCGTGCCGGCGTGAAGATCAGAAAGTCAGCGGACGGCGTGAAACCCTGACGCCTGCAACGCCTGGCGAACTCTTCGCCGATTCCTGAAGCCGCGATGCCGCGCCGGACGATGCATTTCCGGACCGGCCCACTACACTTCACTGTCCAACGCGGATTGCGGGAAAGAGGAGGATCATGGACACCTTCGTCATTGACGGCGGGCGGCGCCTCAAGGGACGCCTCACCGTCAGCGGGTCCAAGAACGCGTCCCTGCCGATCATGGCCGCGGCGCTGCTCTCGGACCAGCCGTTGAGCCTCCGCGACGTGCCGGACCTGCGCGACATCGCCAACATGCGCGGGTTATTGGGCGAACTCGGCTGCGACGTCCAGCACGAAGGCAACCTTACGCGCCTCCAGGTCGTCGATGAGTCCGCCAGCCACGCGCGCTACGAGATCGTCCGCACCATGCGCGCCAGCATCTGCATCCTCGGACCCATGCTCGCGCGGCGCCGGCGGGCGCGCATCTCCATGCCCGGCGGGTGCGCCATCGGCGACCGCCCCGTGGACCTGCACCTGCGCGGCCTGCGGGCGCTCGGGGCCGATATCCGCCTCGACGGGGGCGACATCATCGCTCAGGCCGACGAACTCACCGGCACGACCATCTTCCTCGGCGGGCCGGCCGGTTCGACGGTGCTCGGAACCGCCAATGTCATGTCCGCCGCCACGCTCGCGCGCGGCACGACCGTGATCGAGTGCGCCGCCTGCGAGCCCGAGATCGTCAATCTCGCCGACACGCTCATCGCCATGGGCGCGCGCATCGAAGGCGCCGGCACGCCGCGCATCACCATCCACGGCGTGCGCGAACTCGGACCCGCCGAAGCCCGCATCATGCCCGACCGCATCGAGGCGGGAACCTACATCCTCGCTTCCGCCATCACCAACGGCCAGGTGACGATCGACAACTGTCCGCTCGACTCGCTCCTCGCCCTGCTCGACCGCCTTGACGAGATCGGCATTCATGTCACGCGCACGGACGCCGGTCAGCCGGCCGATCGCTGCACGGTGATGGTCGAGTCGAGCCGGCGCCTCAACCCCGTGCAGGTGACGACGCAGCCGCACCCGGGCTTCCCGACCGACCTCCAGGCGCAGATCATGGCGCTGCTGTGCCTCGCGGACGGCAACAGCATCATCACCGAGCGCATCTACGAGCAGCGTTTCCTGCACGTCGCGGAACTGGGTCGCATGGGCGCCGTCCTGCACCGCCAGGGGCCGACGGTCGTGGTCTCGGGCGTGCCGAAACTCGTCGGCGCGCCGGTGATGGCGAGCGACCTGCGCGCCTCGGCGTGCCTGGTGCTCGCCGGGCTCGCGGCCCAGGGGCGGACCATTATCAACCGCGTCTATCACCTCGACCGCGGCTACCAGCGCATGGAAGAGCGCCTGCAGCAACTCGGCGCGTCGATCGAGCGCGTGGACGAGGAGGAAGTCGCCGCCAACTCCGCCTCACCCCTCGCCGCGCCGGGCTGATTGAAGGCGCGATTCACCGCACAGGTCACGGAGACGGCTGAGGATCAGCCGGAGGCGGCGCCAACGTCGCGGGGGGAGTCAGGGTCGTTTCCCTGATGGCCGCCGGGGGCGGATGCGGGGCGATGGCGCACAATAGTGGCAACGGGAGAGGAAAGGAGACGATCATGCGCGCAAGACGATCAGTCAGATTTGCCCTGTGGGGTCTGGGCGCGGCGATGCTCTTCGCCGCGCCGGCGATGGCGCAGCCTGTGCTGACGGTTGAAGGTTCGTGTCCGGGGTTCATGCGCACCGAGGTCAGGGGAGCGCGGCCGGCGCGGTCCATCCTGCTCCTGTTCGCACCGATGAGCGGCTCCTACACCCTTCCTCTCGGCCATTGGTGCGCGGGGACGAGGCTCGGCCTGAATTGGCGCGGCCTGCGGATTGCCGCCGCAGCGCGGGCCGATGAAAGCGGCTTCGCCTTCTTTGAAGGAAGTGCAGGCCCGCGCGCCTGTGGCGGCTATCTGCAAACGCTGAACTACCCGGATGCAAGCTGCGAGACAAGTAACGTCGTACAAATTTCATAGGAGGATGGTCATGAGCAATGTGCGGTGGATGAGGAAGTTGATGGCGCGATTGTCGATCTGCGGTCTCGCCTTGCTGTTGATCGGCGGTTCCACTGCCACCGGGCAGTTGTGCGGTTCCGAAGTTGACTTCGGCTTCGAGGCGCACTCTTGGGAAGAGACCGGGGCCGTCGATTGCGCAATCGCGGTCGGGTCGGCTGCCATCCTGGTGACGACCAACGACGGCCTCTGGCTGTTCGATAGGGACGGCAATGAGATCGACGATCATACCCTCCATGCGGACTTCTTCGGCGAGTTCGGGGCCGTCGATACTGTCTGCGCTTTCGATCGGCTGACAAACAGGTACTTCATCCTCACGATCTACGTCGGCGACCTTCGCCTCGCCGTCTCGAAGACATCGACGCCTGACCTCAATCCCGCGAACTGGCACTTCTACCAGTGGGATCCGCCGACCAACGACAACGCGGACTACCCGGACCTCAGCGTCGTCGAGAATCACGTCTTCGCGAGTTTCATCCTGACCGGTTCTCCCGTCGGGCGCGCCGTGATCGGCTTCGCACCGAAGGCCGGCCTGCTCAACGGCGAGCAGACCTCCGCGACGTGGTTCGAAATCGAGCCGGACAACACCTACGTGAACAGTCCCCTGCGCGCCATCGCGGCCTTTCATTCGTACGATGAGATCGCGCCGCGGGCGTACTTCATCACGGAGTTGCGCCTCGCCCAGCAGCAGAGCGACAAGGTGCGCCTCTACGCCGTCAACACGTCAGGCACACCTTCGCTGACGTCGTTTGACGTGGAGGTTGACCCGTACTGGGGCGCCCCCGACAAGGCGGCGCTTCCGGGCACTGCGGAAGTCACCTGCAACTGGAACTTCAACAAGGGGCCGGTCATTCGCAATGGGTCCGCATGGGCCGCGTTCCCAATCGGCCCGGACAATCCCAGCCAGGAGCCCAAGACGGCGAAGGTGCGCTGGATGCAGATCGACCTGAACGGCTGGCCGGGCGGCCAGAACGTGCCCGAGGTCGCGCAGAGCGGCACGATCAATCCCGGCGCCGGAATCAGCGCCTTCTATCCAACGCTCCACGTGGACGAAGATGAGAACATGGCCATCGCATGGAACCAGTGCTCAACGTCTGCGCACGTTTCGATTCGGCGAGCCATCCGCAAACACTACGACGACCCCGGGACGCTCCGGGCGCCCCTGCTCCTCGTGCAGAGCGAGTCGTCTCCGAGCGGCATAGGGCAATGGGCGGACTACACCGAGATGGACGAAGACCCGGAGTATCCCGGCGTGATGTGGAGCCACCTGATGTGGTTCGCGGGGACAGAGACGCGCAAGACCTGGGTCGCGCGGACGGACCTCAACCAGTTGATGCCCCTGTTCATTTCCCCGACCACCACGCCGATCATGCGCGGCACATACGTCACACTGTCCGTCAAGGGCGCCGGGCCGGGCAACCTGGTGCGCTGATATTACTCAACAAGCGGCTGCGGCTCGACGTACATTCCCGCCCTCGACGCGACCCTGGACATCGACACCGCCGTTCTGATCGGATCGAGCACGGGTGACGCCAACGGCGACGCGACGAAGAGTTTCACCGTCCCCAACGACTTCCCCATCGGCGTCGGGCACCTCCAGGCGGCCGAAGTCCAGAATACATCCGCGGTCCTTGAGGTGACGGTATCGAGTCAGTGAGGCCCGCGGCCGAGGCTGTTTACTCTTCATCGAACCCGCGTTCGACGAGGTCGATGAGGGCGTCGAGCATTTCGCGGGCGTCGGGGCCGGCGGCTTCAAGGAGCAGTTCGGTGCCTTTGGTCGCGGCGAGCATCATCATCTGCATGATCGACTTGCCGTCCACCTTCTGATTCTCGCGGCTGACGGTCAGATCGGACTTGAAGTTGCAGGCGGTCTCGACGAAGGACATCGCCGGCCGGGCGTGGAGGCCCAGACGGTTGCGGATGATCACCCTGGCGGTGGCATTCGTGGGCAAGCGCCGAAGTCTCCGCAAGAGGGCTGGGGGCGTGGGGCTTGGGACTTGAGGCTTGAGGCCGGCGTCTGAGCCGCGGCCTTCAGCCTCAGGTCTCAAGCCTCAAGGCCCAGGTCTCAGGTCTTACAACTGCTGGCTGTCCGCTTCACGAATCAGCGTGATGATGTCGTCCACGGTCGAGACCTGCCGCAGGAAGCGCCGGAAGGTGTCCTGGCTGAGGTTCTGGAAGATGATCTCCATCGCGCGGAGGTGGTCTTCGGGCTGGTCGCCGGGACTCAGAAGGAGGACGACTGAGTAGACGGGCTGGCGGTCGAGGGCGTTGAAGTCCACCCCCTTGGCGCTCACGCCGATCGTGGCGGCCATGCGCTTGACGGAGGGGTGCTTGACGTGGGGGACGGCGACGCCCTTGCCGAATCCCGTCGAGCCGCGGCGCTCGCGCTCGAGGATCGCCTCGATGATGTCGTCGCGGTGGGCTTTCTCGACGATGCCGGCGCCGAGCAGGGCATCCACCAGTTCCGCGACGACTTCGTCGCGCGTCGCCGCCGCGAGGGAGGGCACCAGGGCCGACTCCACCATGATCTCTTGCAGTTTCATACGCGATTCTACTCCGATCCCGAGGCCGGCGAATCACCCGGGATGCTTGCGGTTGCGCGTCATTTCCTTGTACTCCGCCAGTTGCCGGCTCAACTTGTCAACGACGCTGTCCAGGCAGGCATGATAGTCCATCGCCCGGTCCCGGCCGATGAACGGGTCGTGCCGGTCCACGTGCGCGATCATCTCCACCTCGAACTCGCGGCCTGGCCGGTCGATGACCACATCCACCTTCTGGATCCGGTCGTAGAAGCGCGGGAGGCGTTCGCACTTCTTGAACGCGTACTCCTCCATGGCGGTGCTGACGTCGAGATGCTTGCCCGTCACCGTGATTTGCATGGGTGAATCCTTAGCACCGACTCGGGGCGATTGTCAACTGCCGTGGGCGGCTGCGGGCGGATCCGAGCCGTTCCCCACGCCCGGTGAGACCGAACTGCTCCCCGAAGGAAGCGGGGCGATCTCCAGCACTCCCGCCTTCCCCGGCACGCTCTGACGCTCCGGGACCAGAACGCCTCCGCTCACCACGAAACGCAGCGCTTCCTCGACCGTGATCCCCACCGGGTAGATCTCCTCCCGGAACACCGTGATGGTGTAGCCCGTGAAAGGCGTCGGCGAACTCGGGATGAACACCGTCACCATGCCCACCGGATCGACCCCGGCGACCCGCGCCACGTCGTTGATCGAGTGTCCCGTCAGGAAGCCGATCGACCAGATGCCCTTGCGCGGATACTCGACGGCGACGACGCGGTCGAACTCGATCTTCCTCTCGCCGAGAATGAAATCGACGAGTTGCTTGACATAGGGATAGACCTGCTTGAAGACGGGCACGCCGGCCACGAGACGCTCGATCCGGACTGCGATCCGCCGGCCGAGAAAACTGCCGAACACCCGTCCCGCGAGATAGAAGAGCAGGATTGCCAGGATCAGGCCGATGGCGTTGAGCCACGGGTGCTGGTCCCACCACGCCTTGAATGACCGTTGCCGAATGGCGAGATCGAGGGCCGCATCGCTGAGTTTGGGCTGCTTCTCCAGGCTCCGGCGGTCGCGCTCCGCCTGGCGCTCCTCTGCCGAGATGTAGAACCACTCCGGGTAATGCGCCTGCGCCCAGGCCTCGTCCTCCGCCGGACCGCGAATGACCAGCGGCGTCAGGCGGATGACGGCCATGCGGGTAATGGCGTTGATGGGCTCGGCGATCCGGGTATTGACGAACTGGTAGGCATAGACGATGATCCAGATCGTCAGGACCGAGGGGAGCAGGATCGCCAGCCCCCGAAGAAAGAAGACCTTGAAGTCACCCGTAAAGGTGCGGTGGTGCGACTTGTTCATCGTCGTCGGCCATCTCCCTGGCGCGTCAGAGCCGCGCAGCGCCCGATCGGGACAACTGTAGGGGCGCGGCCCGATCTCAGCATCGGCTCGCCGCCCGATTACCCGAGCGCTTCATCGCAGAACGCGAGCAGCGCCTCCACGTACGCCTGCAGTTGCGGCGGGGGTGCGCCGTTGAGGGGGAAGGGATTGGGGGTATTGAAGACGTGATCGCCCCCTTCGATGAGGACGAGGCGGTGCCGTACCGCTTCGCCCGCCATCGCCGCGATCTCCGCCGCCTCCCGCGCCGGGACGGTGGGATCGACGGTTCCATGCACGATGAGCAGCGGGCAGCGCAGGGCCGAAACGTGGCGCGCGACGTCGTGCCCCTCCGGATCAGCCTCCTGCTCATCGAGAAACTGACGCCCGATGCGAAGCGCCTGGCCCGTGCGGCCGCTGCGAACCTCGAGGTATCCGGTCCGGCGGAGCATCTCCTTTTGCGACTCTGCGAAGCGCCACGGCCGGCTCGGCGCCGAGGCGGAGATGACGCCGACGGGCAGAGGCGTGCGGTTCGCCATGAACCGCCGTCCCGCCGTGAGCAGCACTCCCACGCCGCCGCGGCTGTGCCCCATGAGCATCTGCGGCAGCCCCTCTCCCGCCAGCGCCCCGCGGTCCACGGCGTCGATCACCGCGTCGATGTCGATGACGTTGTTGTTCCACGTGCCGAGTTCGAAGAGATCGGGGCGCTCGAACGTCTCGTAGTTCTCCGTGATGCCGGAGGTCGTGAGATTGAAGCGGTGCGCAACGAGGCCGGCGTCGGCGAAGCGCTGGGCGACAAAGGGGAACAGGCCGTAGTCCTTGTACCCCATGAAGCCGTGAACGAGCAGAACCACGCCTCGCGGCCGGTGCGTCACATCGGGAAAGTGCGTGCTGCCGTAGATCGGCAGGTCGCGCCAGCCGGGAATCGTCCAGTTCGTGATCGAAGACATGAACGACGATAGGCGTTGGGCGGCCCGCGTCTGGCCGTGATCCGAAGACCCTGCCCTGCGGGATGCTCGCCCTGCTCTCTCACATCACCACGCTCACCACGCCCAGCACGCCGAGCAGGCAACTGATGAGCCCGTTGAGAGTGAAGAAGGCGAGTTGAATGCGCCCGGTCGCGCCGCCGGCGGTTACCGCGTGCTCGACGACGAGCAGGATGATCACCAGGCCGACGCCGGCGGCGAAGAGCGACGCGAAGCGAGCATCCACGATGACGACCGCGCCGAGGCAGGCGGCGCTGACGCCGTGCAGCGCCCGGCTGATCCACAGCGCGCGGCCGACGCCGAGCCGGCTCGGCAGGCTGTGCAGAGACTGCTGCCGATCGACCTCCACATCCTGCAGGGCGTAGATGATGTCAAATCCGGCGACCCAGCAAAGGACGTTGAGACTCACAAGCCAAAGCGCCGGCTGACTCATCAATGACTGAGGCTCAATCGCCAGCGCCGCGGCGAGCGGCGAGATCGCCAGCGACGAACCGAGAAAGAGATGGCACAGCGCCGTCCACCGCTTCATCCACCCATAGGCGCCGATCCAGGCGAGCACGGGAATCGACAGCAGCGTCGGCCACCAGTTGTCAAACGCGAAGCCGAAGGCGATGCAGCAGACAACAAAAAGACCCGCCGACCAGAGCAGCGCGACGAGCGCGTGCCGCAGCGCGACGCGCCCGCTGGGCAGCGCGCGCCCCTTGGTGCGCGGGTTGAGCGCATCGATGTCGCGGTCGATGATGCGGTTGGCGAGCATGGCAAAGGTGCGCGCGCTGACCATGCAGACGAGAATCAGGGCCATCTGCGCCCCGAATCGCCCCCATGACTCGCTCACCGGCCGGGCCATGAACGACGCCAGCACCGCAAAGGGCAGGGCGAAGAGACTGTGGCTGATCTTGATGTCTCCCGCCAGCGCCCGCACCGTCTGCACGGGGGCGGAGGAGGCCGGCATCGGCGGTGAAGCGGGCACGGCGGAACTCATGCTCGAATCCTAGCCCCGGCGCGCCACCGCGCCGTTCACCTACCATCCCTCTGTGAGCGCCATGACGCACAGTCTGCGGCACAGGCACCGTGAACCGGAGTGGATGGACCAGCCGGATATCGATCCGTCGCTCCACGATCGGGCGCTGGACTCGCTCACTCGCCTCAATCGCTGGGCGCAGAGCGGGCGAATCCTCTGGCCGGCGATCCGCGATCTGGCGATGGCGCTGCCCGACAGGACCTGCCGCGCGCTCGACCTCGCGACCGGGGCCGGCGACGTGCCTGCTGCGTTGTGTCGTCGAGCTGCGCTCTGCGGCATCACCCTCGAGTTCACGGCGATCGACGTCAGTGGCCGCGCCATCGAGTATGCCCGGCGCACCGCTCGTCGATCGCTGGCCAGGATCAACTTCATTCAGGGCGATGCGCTGCGCGATGAACTGCCGGCGGGCGCGTACGACGTCGTCATGTGTTCGCTCTTCCTGCATCATCTCGTTGAAGGTGAGGCCGCGCTGCTGCTGCGCCGGATGATGGCGGCATCGCGCCGGCTCGTGCTGGTCAGCGATCTGCGCCGCAGCGCCGGAGGGCTGTGGCTTACCCACCTCGCCGCCCGCCTGCTCACGCGATCTCCCGTCGTGCGCGTCGATGGCCCGCGCTCGGTGCGGGCGGCCTTCACGCGCCAGGAGGCGGAGTCAATCGCTCGCCAGGCGGGCTGGACGGACTTCGATGTGCGAAGCGTCTGGCCGTTCCGCTTTCTGCTGACGGGGCGGAAGGGCCGATCATGACCGACGTGCGCATTCAAGCCACCATCTCGCACAGCGAGGCCTCGCAGGAAGACTGGGATGCAGTCGTCATCGGCGCCGGTCCGGCCGGGAGCATTGCGTCGATCGTGCTCGCACAACCTGGACGCCGTGTGCTGCTCGTCGATCGGGGCGCGTTTCCGCGCGAAAAGGCCTGCGGATGCTGTCTCGCTCACGCGGCCGTTCAAGCGCTGCATCAGCTCGGCGTCGGCGGGCTGCTTGATGCGCACCGTGCCGGGTCGATCGAGGCCTTCGAGCTGCGAATCGCGCAGCGTCGACTTCAAGTACCCATGCCCGGAGGGCGCACTATTTCGCGGCGACGCCTGGATGAGGCGCTGGTTGAAGAGGCAGTGCGCCGCGGAGTGCAGTTCCTGCCCCGCAGCAGCGCCAGTGTGGGTGCGGCTGACTGCAAATCTCGCGCCGTGCGTCTTTCGCTGGACGCCCGGCGCATCAACGTCCGCGCGAGGCTGGTCCTCGCCGCAGGCGGTCTGGGATTCCCGATCGATGGACCGGCAGAGGAGGCGCCCGAACGGGAGCGCCGCTGGAGCCGCTCGCGCATCGGAGGGGCGGCCATCATCGCCGGGCATGACATCGACCTGCCGCGAGGCGTGGTGCGCATGACCGTGGGGCATCGCGGCTATGTCGGCCTTGCGGGACTCGAAGACGGCTGCTTTGCAATCGGCGGCGCCTTCGACGCGGCGCTCGTACGCGAGCGCGGTGGATTCGCCGCCGCCGCCGCGCACGTTCTCGGAGAGACCGGCCAGAGTGTTCCGGAGCAGGCGGCGACGGCGCATTGGCTCGGCACGCCGCATCTCACGCGCCGGCCGCGCCGCGTGGCGGCCCGGCGCGTGCTGGCGATCGGCGATGCGGCCGGGTTCGTTGAACCATTCACCGGCGAGGGGATGACCTGGGCGATTCAGTCCGCCGCGAGCGCCGCCACGCTTGCTGATGCGTTCCTCGAGGAGCGCGATGCGGTCTGGACCGGCGCCGTCGAGCGGGAATGGACTCGCCTCCACCAGTCGCTGGTCCGATCGCGGCAGTTGCGCTGTCGCGCCATTGCCGAAGCGCTGCGGCATCCGCTGCTGCTGCAGGCGTGCATGATCGCAGGAGGATTGCTGCCGCGCCTGGCGCGGGCGGTCGTCGAGCACGTTCAGGCGCCGGGGGCGGCGATCACGAGTCTTGCCGCGCTTCCCCTTGAGCCGGCGGGAGGCCGGGCATGAGGCCCGCCATCATCGGCATCGGCCTTGCGGTCCCGCCGGGAACGCTTGGGCAGGGTGAAGCGCTTCAACTCGCCGAGCAGTGCTGCGCCGGAACGGCTGAGCAGGCGGATCGGCTCAAGCGGCTCTTTCAGCGAAGCGGCGTCCGCACGCGTCAGTTTGTGGTGGCGCGGGATCCACGGGCTCAATCACCGCCTGGCCCTTCACAGGCCGAGGCGAGCCGGCCGATGCAACTCCTTGAATCCGTCGTTCCCTTCTTTCCGCCTCGGCTGCATGATGAGGACCGCGGTCCGACGACGGCCGAGCGCCTAGAGGTCTATGACCGGTGGGCGGGGCTGCTGGCGCATCGCGCGGCGGCGGCAGCGATTGAGCGTGCGCGCTGCGATCCCTCGGACATCACGCATCTGCTGACTGTCTCCTGCACAGGCATGCGCGCGCCGGGGGTTGACATCGCGCTCATCGAGTCGCTCGCACTGCCGCGCGCCGTGCGGCGGGCGCACGTCGGCTTCATGGGTTGTCATGCGGCGATCAACGCGCTGCGCCTCGCCTCCGACGCCTGCCGCGCCGAACCGGGGGCGGTCGTCCTCATCGCCTGCGTGGAACTCTGCAGTCTTCACTTCCCGTACCGGGGCGAAGGAGATTGCCTGCTCGCCAACGCCCTCTTCGCCGATGGCGCCGGCGCGGCGGTCGTCACCGCGCGCGACTCGAAGCCGCGCCCCTTCTCGCTCGAACTGCGCGACTTCGCCTCCGTTGTCTTGCCCGACTCGCAGCAGTGCATGTCGTGGAGCATCGGCGATCATGGCTTTGAGATGCGATTGTCGCTCGACGTGCCGGGGCGGATTCGCGAAACGGTGCGGCCGTGGATGGAGCAGTGGCTGGCGCGCCGCAGCCTGGCGATCTCCGACGTGGCCTCGTGGGCGGTGCATCCCGGCGGACCTCGCATCCTCGACGCCTTCGCCCAGGCGCTGCAACTCGATCGTCTCGCGCTCGACGCGTCGCGGGCGGCGCTGTCGCGCTTCGGCAACATGTCTTCGCCGACGGTGCTGTTCATTCTTGATGAGTTGCTGCGTCGCGAAGCGCCGCGGCCGATCGTGGCGATCGCCTTCGGACCGGGCTTGACGATTGAGGCGGCCATCGTGGGGTAGGGCGGCCCCGGCCGCTGGCGAGATCACTTTCGCACCGCCGACGCGTCGCGGCGAAACGGGGTCGCTTCGCCCGGCGGCGTTGCGGCTCATACCCTTTCCCATGAGCAGCACGCCGGTCACCGACTTCATCCGCACCCACTACCGCCACTTCAACGCCGCCACGCTCGTCGATGCCGCCGAGGCGTATCGAAAACACCTCGACAGTGGCGGAAAGATGTTCGTGACTCTTGCGGGGGCGATGAGCACCGCCGAACTCGGCGTCTCCCTCGCCGAGATGATCCGCCACGACAAGGTCCACGGCATCTGCTGCACCGGCGCCAACCTCGAAGAAGACATCTTCAACCTCGTCGCCCGTGAGCACTATGTCCGCATTCCCAACTGGCGCGAACTGACTCCGGCCGATGAGCAGAAACTGCTCGACAGGCACCTCAACCGCGTGACGGACACGTGCATCCCCGAGGAGGAGGCGATCCGCCGCCTCGAAGGGGCGGTGCTCGAGCACTGGATGAAGTCCGACCAGGCGGGGCGGCGGATGTTCCCGCACGAGTTCTTCTACGAGGTGCTCCTGAGCGGGGCGCTCGAAAAGTTCTACCAGATCGATCCGAAGGACTCCTGGCTGCTCGCCGCGGCGAAGAAGAAACTGCCCGTCTTTGTCCCCGGCTGGGAGGACTCGACGCTCGGCAACATCTTTGCCTCGCACGTCATCACCGGCGAAATCAAAAACTCGACGACGATGCGCGGCGGCATCGACTACATGATCGAACTCGCCAGGTGGTACACTGAACTCACCGCCAAGCACTCGCTGGGCTTTTTCCAGATCGGCGGCGGGATCGCGGGCGACTTCCCCATCTGCGTCGTGCCCATGCTTCACCAGGATCTGGGGCGGACGAGTGTGCCGCTCTGGGGCTACTTCTGCCAGATCAGCGATTCGACGACGAGTTACGGCTCCTACAGCGGCGCGGCGCCCAACGAGAAGATCACTTGGGGCAAACTCGCCGAGAAGACCCCCAAGTTCATTATCGAGTCCGACGCCACGATTGTGGCGCCTCTCATCTTCGCCTACGTTCTGGGATGGTGAGACTCACGCCGCCGCGCGCAAGGCGCGGTCGAAGTTGTGCAGCAGGTCCAGCGGCAGGGGGCGCCCGCGCTCGATGTCGCGGAGCATGGGGCGCAGCACCTGGGGCTTCCACAGAAGCGCATCATGCACGAGCGGGAACTGATCGAAGCGGAACCAGCGCAGATCGCGGATCTCCCGCCCATCAAACCGCGGCCGACCGCCAACCACTCCGGCGCTGAAGCAGAAGCGGGCACACTCGCGGCCGGATCGCCCCATGTAGGAGTAGACGCCAATGAGCGCGTCAATCTCAACGCGCAGACCCGTCTCTTCCAGCGCCTCGCGCACCGCCGCTTCGACGAGTGTCTCGCCGGCGTCGAGGCGCCCGCCCGGCAGCGTCCACCTGCCCGCCGACGGGCCGCGCCCCTGCTGCACAAGAAGAACGTGGCCGGATTCGACGATCGCGGCGCACGTGGTGATCCTCACATCAGTTCGCAGGCGAATAGGGAATCGAGTCGCTGTCGTTGAAGTCATGGTCACTCCGTGGTCCGAGAACGGTCCGTGGAGTATTCGTCGGCGCTCGGGGAAGGCGAGTTGAGTTCGAGGGGGAAAGTCGCGCGGATTCACCGGCCGGCATCACATCGTGTACCCGAGCCGCTCCATCACCGGTCCCGCTTGCGCGCGGATGAGATCGAGGTCGGCGCGGGACATGACCTGCTTCCAGTCGGGCGTCTCAAAGGCCATGCGCAGGTTGTCGATGGCCGAGCAGTTCTGGACGCCCAGCCAGCGACGGATGCGATTCTCGAGCATGGTGCGCGGCTTGGGGAACATGCGGATGGGGTACGTGTTCCACGTCAGGCCGAGGTCTTTGCCGAGCGTTTCGATCGCCTTGACGTAGTCCTCGCGCATGGCCTCGAACTTGATGAGATGGACGCCGGGGCGATCAAGCCAGCCGGCAACGTGGCGCGCCCAGTTCGCCGCCGGCCCTTCGCCGCCATCCATCGGCGTGCGGAGAAACTCGCCGATCTGTCGAGGCGAATCGGGAAACTTGAGCGGCCGCAGCGCCATGTACGACGCCATCACCGGCCGCACGTCGCGCACGACGCAGACGATGTCCGAGGTGTCGATGATCTCGCGCGCGAGATCGCGATTCGTCTCGCCGACCTGGTCGATCTCAATCGAGCAGTGCGTCTTGATGATGAGGCGCTTGGGACACTTGCGTAGCAGGTCGCGGGCCTTGCCGGGCGTGAGGGGAAAGGGATGCTCCGGATCGAGGCGATCGAGATTCATGTAGAGGCTGTGAACCGCCTGGTTGAAACCCTGGCGGCGATAGGTCTCCACAAAGAAGTGCCGCAGCCCGTCGATGGTGAGGTGCGTGCCCGAGCGGGGAAAGGAGGCGACGACGATGGGCCGGCAGCGGGCTTCGATCATGTGTCGCGTCTCCGCTGCTCTTTGCGCCGGGCCAGGCGGCGCTTCTGCATCGAGATGCGCAGCGAGCGCGGCGCGAGGGCAGCGAGAGAAGTAAGCAGCGCCACCCGCCGCGGAAAGCGGACAAGACGGTCGCCCCGCGCGATGCGTGCTGCAATGAAGGCGGCGGCGCGGCGGGCGCCGGGCGTCACGAGGGTCGATTCGGCGCCATCGACCATCGGCGTGGCGACGTAGCCGGGCATGACCACGCTGCACCGTACGCCGCGGGGGGCCAGGTCCATGTCGAGCGACTCAAGGTAAAACTTCAGCCATGCCTTGCTGGCGCCGTACGCCGCCGCGCTGGGCAGGGGCACGACGCCGGCGAGCGACGAGATGCCGACGATCCGCCCCGAGCCCTGGCGCAGCATGATCGGGATCGCCGCAGTGATGGTGTGGAGGGCGCCGCGGATGTTGACGGATTCGATGAGGGCGGTGCGATCCGGCTCCCAGCCCTCCTCGCAACTCCGCTGGCCGACGCCGGCATTGACGTAGACCAGATCCAGTCCGCCCCGCTCCGCCGCGAAGTGAGCAATGACGCGGGCCGCAGCCGCAGCGTCGGTCACGTCGCCCGGCAGGGGCATGACTGCGGCGTGCGCACGAGCGAGATCGGAGAGAAGGTCGCCCCGCCGGGCCATCGCCCCCACGACGTGCCCCTGAGCCGCATAGTGCTCCGCCAGCGCGCGGCCGATGCCGCTCGAAGCGCCGGTGATCAGAATGCGAAGCGGCTGGGTCAAGGGTTCGTCTGCGGTTCGCACGGCGGGAGATTGATCAGCCATCGAGAAGTCGAATCCTAGCCCGCGTGGCGCCGCGCACGGTCGCCGGCGGCGGGCGCGGCGCCGAGCGATGGGTCCGCCTCAATCGCGTGGAAGCGATCCTCGATATTCAGGGATGGATGCGGCCGGGCTTCGCGAGGGGGTCTGGTTCACATACGATTGGGCCATGCCCGATCCCGTCTCCGAGTCGAAGGCGCCGCCGCCCCCGGCCGCGGCGCTTGTCGAGCCCGTCGTTCCCTGCGCCGCGGGCGCCTGGGAAGCGATCGGCGGCCTCGAGGTGCTCATCGAGAGATTGCAGGGTCTGGCGCTCTATCGCCGCGGCGCCGAGGCGAGTTGGTTCTCGCCGGGCATCGAGGCGCTGCTGGGGGTGTCGGCCGAAGCGTTCGCCGCGGACCCGCACCTGTATGACTCCCTCATTCACCCGGACGACGCCCCGCGCCGGCGCGAGCGCCTCGACCGATGGAGGCAGGAAGAGGGGGCGGGGGCTCTCGTGCAGCGCTACCGGGTGCGCGGGCCCGGCGGGACGTGGCGGTGGATCGAGGATCGCGCGCTCGCAATCGGATCGCCGGCCGATGTTTGCCTCCTCGCCGGAACGCTCGCCGACGTGACCCGGGCCTGGGAGACGGAGGAAGTCGCGCGTCGCAGCGAGGAGCGCAACAGCGCCCTCATCGCGGCGCTGCCCGATCTCATCTTCCTCATCGACCGCGAGGGGCGATACATCGACTATCACGCCGCCGCGGGGACGCGCCTCTATGCGCCGCCGGAGGAGTTCCTCGGCCGGCGCGTGTGCGACGTCTTTCAGGGCGTGGATGTGAGTGTGCACGAGCGCCTGCGCGAGCGCACGTTCGAGACCGGGCAGATGCAGATGTACGAGTACGAGATCGGCCCGGCCGAGGACCGGCGGCACTACGAGGTCCGCATGGTCCCCTGCGGCGCCGACCGCATCCTCTCGATCGTGCGGGACATCACCAACCGCAAACGCGCCCAGCAGGCGTATCAGGAGGCGCTCGAGCGCCAGCGCCTCATCCTCAGCGAACTCGATCATCGCCTGCGCAACAACCTCGCCTCGCTCATCTCGCTCATCGACATGACGGCGCAGGAGGAGGGTCGGAGCATCCACGCCTTCGCAGCGCTGCTTCGGTCGCGCGTGCAGGCGATGGCGAGCGTTCACACCCTCCTCTCCCGCACGCATGGGAGCGGCGCGCGGCTGGCCGACCTGGTGCGCGCCATCGCGCCTCCGGACCTCATCGATCGCATCGAAGCCGCCGGGCCGCAGGTCCGACTGAATCCCCGGCAGTCCGTCGCGCTCGCGATGGTGCTGCAGGAATTGCTCTTCAACAGCATGAAGTACGGTTCGCTGTGCATCGCCGAAGGACGCGTTTTCGTCGCCTGGCAACTGCACGAGACGGAGGCATCCTCCGAGCCGGCGCGCCTCGAGTTGTTCTGGCGCGAGACAGGCGGCCCGAGACCGGATCGATCCCCACGACTCAGCGCGGGGACGAGCCTCCTCACGGGCCTCGTGAGCACAGAACTCAACGGCCGGATCGATCTCTCTTACCCGGCCGAAGGCGCGAGCCACCGCCTCTCCATCGCCCTCCAGCCGGCGTGATGCCGCGACGCGAATCCGGATCCCGGGCGACGCGACATGCGGAGTTTTCGCGGAATACCCGGCGACGCGGAATAGCGGCGGCCCGAAACCTGTTATCAGTGAGTTCCACTTCCGCGCCACCCTCCGCCAGTGGTTGGCGCAAGCGTGGCGTGGCCTACCGGAGAAGTTTGCAGAAAGAGGAGGGAATGAGATGAAACGTGTTTTTGTGTCCATCGCGATCGTGGCCGTGACGTCGGGAGCGGCCTTGGGACAGTGCAACATCGATCAGAACCAGCCCAACGCCTTCGTGTACATGGCCGCGTTCTCGCAGACCGACCTGGCGCAGTCTTTCCAGCACCAGACCGGCGACAACATCTGCGGGGCCGGCATCTTCCTTCAGCCCAACATCGGCGGGACCGACAACGTGCGGATTTCGCTCTGGGACGCCCTTCCCAACCAGGGGGGCAACATGCTCGCCACCGCCTCGGCTCAAGGCACGCAGGGGCAGTGGGTTGACGTCTTCTGGAGCGCCGTCAACATCAACCTGAACACCACCTACTACCTCGTCTTCGACGGCAACACCACCCTGGGCATCTCGGGCGACGTGAACAACCCGTATCCCCACGGGCAGGTCTACGCCAACCCGGGCTTCGGCTCCTTCCCGAACTTCGACTACACCTTCCGCACCTACAGCCAGACGCAGAGCGCGCCGACGATCCGCCTCGTGGGCGACTGCCCCGGCGTGGTGGGGGTCTTCTGGTCGGACTGCCCGCCCAACCAGCAGATGGCGATCGCCTTCTCCTACAACACCGGGAGTTTCGTCATTCCGGGCGGCCCCTGCGCGGGGACGGAACTCGGCCTCGGCGCCGGCGGCCTGCGCATCGTCTACACCGGCAACACCGGTCCCGACGGATCGGGCGAAACGCGCGGTGAGGTGCCTGCCTGCGGCTGTGGCCGCTTCCTTCAGATGATCATCGCCGATGGCAATCCCTGCGCGACGACCAATGTCGCCCAGATTCCGTAACGGGACCTGCACGCGTCGCGCCGATGCGATGCGCGGCGAGATGATCGCGAGCCTTTCCGACAGCCTCATTCCCCCGGGATGAGGCTGTCGGCTTTTATGGATGAGCAGCGGAGCCGCGCGAATGGGTGATGCTTTCGCTCGAAGCCGGTTGCTGCCCTGAGCGGGGTATGGCAGGGGTTCAGTTATCGGTTCATTCGCCGCGGATGAGGCTTCGGTGCGCTTCTGGACGGGATCTGCTCGCTCCCCTGATCGAGAATACGGCCGTCTTGGACGGAATCGTCGGATTTGCGGCTTGATCGAGCGCAGGGCGCATGTATGCTTACCTCTGTGCGTCAGTGTTTGGCGCCGCACGTGCAATCGTCAGTTGTTTCATCAGAGGAGAGAAGAAGATGAGAATCGCTATCCTGTCCGCCGCTGTCATCGCCGCCACCGCCGGTGCGGCCTTCGCGCAGTGCAACATCGATCAGAACCAGCCCAACGCCTTCGTGTACATGGCCGCGTTCTCGCAGCGTGACCTGGCCCAGTCCTTCCAGCACCAGGTCCCCAACAGCATCTGCGGCGCGGGGATCTTCCTTCAGCCCAACATCGGCGGCACCGACAACGTCACCATCGAACTCTGGACCACCCTGCCCAACGGCGGCGGCCAGATGCTCGCGACCGGATCGGCGCAGGGCACGCAGGGTCAGTGGGTTGACGTCACGTGGACTCCCGTCGCCATCCAGGCGAACACGACCTACTACCTGCACTTCACGGGCAACACCACCCTGGGCATCTCGGGCGACGTGAACAACCCGTATCCCCACGGGCAGGTCTACGCCAACCCGGGCTTCGGCTCCTTCCCCAGCTTCGACTACACCTTCCGCACCACCAGCGGCGCGGCCGGCTCGACGCTTCGCATCAGCGGTCAGTGCCCCGGCCAGGTGACCGTGTCCTGGTCGAACGCGACGCCGAGCCGCCCGATGGGCATCGTCCTCGGCAATGGCACCGGCTCGTTCAACATTCCGGGCGGCGCCTGTGCGGGCACGCAACTGGGAATCGCCGGCGGCCTGCAACTCGTCTACTCGGGCAACACCGGCGCCAACGGCTCCGGCCAGGTGAGCAGCAACGCCGGAACGGCCGCCTGCCGCAAGTACCTCCAGATGGTCATCGTTGACGGCAGCCCGTGCGACACCACCAACGTTGTGCAGATCCCGTGATCGGCGTCTCACCACGTTGAATGACCTCAATCCCAGAGCCCAGGCACAGCCGTGCCTGGGCTTTGGCACTTTGAGACCACCTGTCGTCCGCATCGCCAGTCATCAGGAAGAGGAGTTTGATCATGTCAGCATCCGCCATCGCATGTTCCGCCGCTCTCACCGTCTCTCTCATCGCCGCGTCCGCCGCCTCGGCCCAGCCGAGGCTTCTCGCCTCCCAGGAGACGCATGGTTTCGGCTTCGGCTATGGGGGTTCGCGCTACGACAACTTCTCCGCGGAGATCAACCGCTGGTTCACCGCCGTGGACATCGCGCCCAATCTCGAAGATCTCTCTCAGATGCTCCAGTACGACGCCGTCATGGTTCAGCTCCGCGCGTGGGGCGCCGTCCTCACGCCCACGGAAGAATCCAACCTCACCCAGTACATCGCGACCGGACGCCGCGTCCTCATGATCGGCGAGAATCCGAGCCTCTGGTACGAGTGGAACGTCGATCTCTGCACCGTCGCCGGCGGCACCGCCACCAACCAGGAGTCCAACGGCGTCTACACCGTCGCCAACCAGATTCCGATCCTCACCGACGGCGTTACCTCCGTCGAAATCCCCAACGGCGGCATCGCCAGCGGCGGAACCAGCATCTTCACCATCAACACCGCCACGCTCTGGTCGGGCAACGGCAGCGACAACGTCCTCACCATGCTCGACGTCAACGTCTTCGAGGATGACCGCTGGGGACGCCTTGACGGCGCGCGATTCACCGCCAACGTCGCGCAGTGGCTCGGCTCGGGCGGCGGCGCAGGACTGACGCTCTCGATCAGCGGCGCCTGCCCCGGCCGCGTGACCGTCTCCTGGTCCAACGCCACCCCCAGCCGGCCGATGGGCATCGCCCTCGCCAACAGCACCGGCAACTTCGTCATTCCCGGCGGCGCCTGCGCCGGAACGCAGACCGGTCTGAGCAACAGCGGCCTGCAACTCGTCTACCAGGGCAACACCGGCGCCAACGGCTCGGGCAACGTGAGCAGCAACGCCGGCACCGCCGCCTGCCGCAAGTTCCTCCAGATGTTCGTCGTGGACGGCAGCCCGTGCGATGCGAGCAATGTCGTGCAGATTCCGTGATCGCGCCACGTCGATGAACAAGTGTCATCCCAAAGCCCAGGCAGTCCTCTGCCTGGGTTTTTCGTCGGGCCTGAAGCGGCCGCCGGCGCGGCGTAGCATCCCGCCTGTCACGAACACTCATTCTCGGGAACTCCCGCCCATGCCGCGATCACGTCCACGCCGCAAGCCTCGCCGCCGCACCGCCACCGCGAGCACGCCTCGAAAGCGCCTCATCACCGCTGAAGACCTGCTCGAGTTCCGCTGGCTTTCCGATCCGCAGATTTCGCCCGACGGCCGGCACGTCGTCTTCGTCTGCAAGACTGTCGGTGAGAAGAACGCCTACGCGCAGAATCTCTGGATCGTCAGCGAAGCCGGCGGCAAGTGGTCGCCGCCGCGCCAATTCACCAGCGGCAATCGCGACCGCCATCCGCGCTGGTCGCCGGACGGCTCGACCATCGCCTTCATCAGCGGCCGCAACAAGGACCGCCCTCAGATTGCGCTCATCAGCGCCGCCGGCGGCGAGGCGCGCGACCTGACGCGCTTTCCCGAAGGCTCCCTGCGCGACTTCAAGTGGTCGCCCGACGGCCGCACCATCGCCGCGAGTTTCAGGCCGCAGGACGCCGACTGGACGAGCGAGGCGAAGAAGAAGCGCGAGGAGGCGGGCCTCTCCGATTCGCCGCGCGTCATCGACGATCACTGGTATCGCTACGACGGCGACGGCTACTTCAACGCCCAGCGCTACCGCCTGCACCTCATCGACGCGGGCACGGGCGAGTCGCGCATCATCGAAACGCACGACGCGACCGGCTTCTTCTCCTACGACTTCTCTCCCGACTCGACGCAACTGGCCGTGACGCGCAATCGCGACCGCCTCGCCGGCGCCAGGCCGTGGAAGGATGAGATCGTTCGCATCAATCTCGCCACGCGCCGCATCACGCCTGTGCGCAACCTCCCCGAAGGACCGAAAGGCAGCGTGGCCTGGTCGCCGGACGGAATGCTCCTCGCCTACGCCGGGCGCATCGGCATGGATGACTCCTACAGCACCGAAAACCTCGAACTCTTCATCTGCGATCCGGTGAAGGGCGAAGCGCGAAGCCTGACGGGCGATGAGGATTACTGCCTCATGGCCGTGTCGATCGGCGACACCTCCGAGGCGGAGTTTGCGCCCAAACTCCGCTGGTCCCCCGACAGCCGGCGAATCTACATACAGATCGGCTGGCATGGGCAGACGCACCTCGCCTCGGTCGCCCGTCGCGGCGGCCGAATCGCGTTTCACACCAGCGGCGTCGCCTCGCACCAGTTGGGCAATCTCAGCGAAGACGGCAAGCGAATGGCCGTCGTGCGCGGCACGACCACGGCGCTCGATGAGATCGCCGTCGCCGCCGTCGGTTCAGCAAAGTTCGGACTTACGCCGCTGACCGAACTGAATCGCCCGCTGCTCGACCAACTCAAACTCGCCGACATCCGCGAGCACTGGATCAGGACGCCTGATGACACGCAGGTGCACACGTGGGTGATGATGCCGCCCGACGCCCGTGCCGGCCGGCGCTATCCCGCGATTCTCGAAGTGCACGGCGGGCCGCACGGGCAGTACGGCGTGGGCTTCTTTCACGAGTTTCAGATGCTCGCGGCCCAGGGCTATGTCGTGGTCTTCTCCAATCCGCGCGGCTCCAAGGGCTATGGCCGCGAGCACTGCGCGGCGATTCGCGGCTCCTGGGGCGGGGCCGACTGGGTCGATATCCAGGCCGTGCACGCCTTCATGAAGACGCACCGCAGCATCGACGTCTCGCGCATCGGCATCATGGGCGGCAGTTACGGCGGATACATGACCAACTGGGCCATCGGACACACCGACGAGTTCCGCGCCGCCATCACCGACCGCTGCGTCTCCAACCTCGTGAGCATGTTCGGCAACAGCGACCACATGGAATTGCCCGACCGCTACTGGGAGGGCAACGCGTGGGATCGGCCCGAGGCGCGGTGGAACTCCAGCCCGATCAAGTACTTCAAGGGCGTCAAGACGCCCACGCTCATCATCCACAGCGAGGGCGACCTGCGCTGCAACATCGAGCAGGCCGAGCAGGTCTTCGCCGCGCTCAAGTTGCAGAACGTCCCGACGCGCTTCGTCAGGTACCCACGCGCAACAAGCCACGGCATGAGCCGCGGCGGCCCCCCCGACATGCGCCTGCATCGCCTGAACCAGATCAGTGAGTGGTGGAGGAGGTGGATGAAGAAGTGAGCGGTCCGCAAAGGATCGGTTCGCACGATGTTCGGCCTGATTTCGACAATCTGCAGTGAAATTCCGTCCAGCCGTTGGCGCGCTGCGGGACCACTCGGTACACTAATGAAGGGACGGCGCGGGGGGGGCATGGCCTGATGGTCCAGCCGCGATCCTGCTCCACATAGTTTGCTCGGGAGGCGGGCATCATGAACAAACCGACTATTGGAGTGATTCTGGCGCTGTATGGACAAGCGGCATGGGGGCAGGTTGCGCCGAGCGTCGAGCGTACCTCGGCGCCGGGGGCCGGCCCGCAGTCGAGCCCGATCTGTTTCTACGGCGGTGACTTCGACAAGAGGAACGGGCTGACCTGCAACCGCAACACTGGCACGTACGAGACCTGGACCTTCGATGATCTGGTGTGGCCCGGCGGAATGGTCACTGAAATGTGGGGCAACTTCCTGCACACGGGAATACTCCCAGTCGCCGCCGACGTGGCCATCTATCAGGGAATGAGTGAGTGCAACTGGGGAAGACGGATCATTGAAACCTGGAATCTGACCGCCTTCACATGGGAACCCACCGGGCGCTCCGGCTACGGGTATGACGAGCACGAACTTCGCGTGCAGATCGACATCGAACTTCCGCCGGGTCACTATCACTTCAGTGTGCGACCCGTCGGAACCGGATCGGGTCAGGCGTGGGTCTCGACGACGAGTGGAGATCACTCCCGCGGCAAGCCGATCGGCAACGGAAACTCCTTTGTCTGGCCGCAGTGCTACTTCTGTTACCAATGCCCGACGAGCGCCGAGCACTTCCTCGGTCCCGGGCCATGGGACTTTTCATTCGGAATGTGCGGAGAAGAGCCTCCGCCGATTCATCTCACGCTCGATGGCGACTGCCCAGGCATCGTGAGGGCGGCCGCAAGCGGGGCGAAACCCGGCGGTCGCGTCGCCTTCGTGCGATCATCGCTGGGCGGGTGCGCGGGCCAGACCATCATTCCGCCAGGCGTGGCATGCACCGGCACGAGTCTGCCCATCGGCGGCGCCGTGCTCGTTCAGGTCACCGAGGCCGACGCCGAGGGCGTCGCGCGTCTTTCCGGGAGAGTGGCCGACGCGGCCTGCGGCAATGTCTGCCTCATTGCAATCGACCTTACCACCTGTGCGTTGAGCAACGTCACGCGTTTTTGAGATTACCTCCACCATAGCGCCGTCCCTCTACACGTGCACATGCGGCGCCGCGAGTAGGTCGAGCCCGCTGCTCTGAGCGCGGCCCGGCAGTTAGGCGTGCGCGCCCCCATGAACATCGATTCAACATCAGCCGAAGTGCCGGGCCGGTGCTGCGCCTTGTCCCGACCTACCGCAACCCCTCCCACACCTTGTCCAGCCGCTGCGGCGAGACCCGCTCGGCGGTGCCGAGGTCCTGGGCGAAGAGCGACACGCGCAGTTCCTCAATGAGCCAGCGGTACTCGACCAGCCGAGGGTCGAGGGGTTGATTCGGATCGCGGCCGGCCAGGGCCTGTGCGAGTCGGGTGCGGTGCGTTTCAATCACCTGCCGGTGCTGGGCGTCGCGCTGAAGGCCGGCGCCGCTGAGGCGATCGAGCCGCCGGATCATCCCCGCGAGGTAGCGTGGCACGTGGCGCAGGCGCTCAAGCGGCGTCGCGCGCAGAAACTCCACCGGCAGCAGGTCAGCAAGTTGTGATTTGAGATCATCAACGATCGGCTTCCACGTCGGCGGCATGGGCCTGCCGAGGCGCAACTCAACCTCGTGCCGGGCGGCGAGAATCGGCTCGATGAGTGAGCAGATGGCGAACATCGCCTCGCCGATGCGGCCCCAGCCCTCGTTGAGCCTCGCCTCGAACGCTTCGCGGTTTCGCGGGATCGAGGCGCCAGCCAGAAACGCCTGCTGCGCCGCGGTCTCGATGATCTGCTCGTGCAGCAGGTTCGCCGGGCCGAGCGAGGCGAAGAGGAGTTTGAGTCGATTGAGTTGCGGCATCGACTTGAGTTGATGGCGCAGTTCGTCGCGAGCGGCGATGACGTAGAGGCGGCGCACACCGAGCCGGCTCGCCGCCAGCGCCGCAGCAGCGCTGTCGAGAATGGTCAGCCGGACCGCGGACCCCTCGTCGATGAGGGCGGGGTAGGCGGTGACGCTCATCCCGCCGCGCTTGAGTTCGACCGTCTCGGCCAGTTCGCCCAGGTCCCACGACGTGATTCCGCGGCGAGCGAATCGCTCATCGGAAAGCGACTGCAGTTGCGAGCGCACCTTGCTGCCGAGGTCGCGGCGGAGTTGTTCGATGTCGCGCCCTTCGCCGAGGACGTGGCCGCGCCGATCGACGATACGGAAGTTCATCTGAAGGTGGCGGTCGAGTTTGTCGCTCTGAAAGTCGCGCGGCTGAACCGGCACGCCGCGCAGCGCGAGCAGTTGCGCCGCGAGCGCTTCCTCCAGCGTCCGGTCATCGGGCGCCATTGCCTCCGCGCACGCCTTCGCATAGTCGGCGGCGGGCAGAAACGCCGTGCGCGTGCTCTTGGGCAGCGACTTGATCAGCGCGGTGATCTTCTCAAGGCGCATCCCCGGCACGAGCCAGGTGAATGTCGCAGGCGCCATCTCGTGCAGCGCTTCGACGGGGATGATCGCCGTCACGCCGTCGTCCGCAGCGCCGGGTTCATGCACATAGCGCAGCGCCAGCGTGTGCCCCGCCACATCCATGCGGTCCGGGAAGTCCGCCGCGCTGCGCTCGACCTGCACGAGATCCTCGCGCTTCATGTGCAGGAGTCGCGGCGTGCGGCTCTGGGCCTCCTTCCACCACTTGTCAAAGGTCGCGCCGCTGTAGACGTCGGCCGGCAGGCGCTGGTCGTAGAAGGCGAAGCGCTGCTGCACATCAACAAGCACATCGCGCTTGCGGACCTTGCTCTCGACCGTCTCGACCTCGGCGACAAGTTGGCGGTTGTGCTCGAAGAAAGGGGCCTTGGTGCGCCACTCGCCTTCGACGAGCGCGTGATGGATGAAGAGTTCGCGCGCCGCCTTCGGGTCGATCGGGCCGTAGTGAACGCGCCGGCCCGAGGCGATGTCCAGGCCGTAGAGCGAGACGCGCTCCGACGCGGTCACCTGCGCGCTGCCCTCGTTCCACGCGGGTTCGGAGTAGTGGCGCTTGACGAGATGTGCGGCCAGGGCCTCGATCCACTGCGGCTGAATCTTCGCTGCGCAGCGGGCGTAGAGGCGAGTCGTCTCGACGATCTCGGCGGCCATGAGCCAGGCCGGGCTCTTCCTGAACTGACCCGAGCCGGGGAAGATGAAGAACTTCGTGCCGTGGGCGCCGGTGTACTCGTGCCCGTCGGTGCGCAGGCCGATGTTGCTCAACAGGCCGCTGAGCACGGCGCGGTGCACGGCGTCGTACGCGGCCGGCTCGGTGTTGAGGCGCAGCCCGGACTCAATCGCCAGTTCGCGCAGTTGCGTGTGGATGTCGTGCCACTCGCGCATGCGCATGAAGTTGACGTGGTTCTGGCGGCACCAGTGGCGGGCCTTGCTGTGCGAGAGACGCCGGGCCTCATCGTGATACGCCTGCCAGAGGTTGACGAACATGAGAAAGTCAGAGTCCTCGTGGGCGAAGCGGGCGTGCGCGGCGTCGGCCTTCTCCTGCTGATCGTGAGGCCGCTCGCGCGGATCGGGAATCGAGAGAGCCGCAGCGATGATGAGCACCTCCGCCATGGCGTGCTCGCGGTCGGCTTCGAGGATCATCCGGCCGAGGCGCGGGTCGATGGGCAGACGCGCCAGGTCGCGGCCGAGATCGGTCAGTTCGTTGTGGGCATCGACGGCTCCGAGTTCATTGAGTGTCTGGTAGCCGTCGCGGATCATCCGGGCCGTCGGCCGCTCGATGAAGGGGAAGCGCTCCACGTCGCCGAGGCGCAGGGCCTTCATCTGGAGAATGACCGCGGCGAGGTTGGTGCGCAGAATCTCCGGCTCGGTGAATTCCGGGCGCGAGTTGAAGTCGCTCTCCGAGTAGAGCCGCACGCAGACGCCCGGCTCGATCCGCCCGCAGCGCCCCTTGCGCTGTTCGGCGCTGGCGCGGGAGATCGCCTCGATGGGGAGGCGCTGCACGCGCGTGCGCGTGCTGTAGCGGCTGATGCGGGCCATACCGGGATCGACCACGCAGCGAATGCCCGGCACCGTGACTGAGGTTTCCGCCACGTTCGTCGCGAGGACGATGCGCCTCTGCTGGTGCGGCTGGAAGATGCGGTTCTGCTCGGCGCTGCTCAGGCGCGAGTAGAGCGGCAGCACGTCGATGCCCCGCCCGCTCAGGTGGCGCAGTGCCTTCGCCGCCTCGCGGATCTCGCGCTCGCCGCTGAGGAACACGAGGATGTCGCCGCGCTCGCTCTGCACAAGTTCATCGACGGCGTTCACGACCGAGTCGATCAGGTCCGGCGCTTCATCATCATCCGCCTCCGCGACCATCGGCCGGTAGCGCACTTCGACGGGCCAGGTGCGGCCGGAGACTTCGATGATCGGCGCATCATTGAAGTGCGCGCTGAACCGCTGCGGATCGATCGTCGCCGAGGTGATGATGACCTTGAGATCGGGGCGTCGCGGAAGCAACTGGTGAATGTAGCCGAGGAGGAAGTCGATGTTGAGGCTGCGCTCGTGGGCTTCGTCGATGATGATCGTGTCGTAGGCGTCGAGGAAGCGGTCCTGCTGGGTCTCGGCGAGCAGGATGCCGTCGGTCATGATCTTGATGAGCGTGGCGTCGCTCGTCTGATCGCTGAAGCGCATCTTGCAGCCGACCTGCTTGCCGACGGAAACGCGCAGTTCCTCGGCGATGCGATTGGCGACGGTGCGGGCGGCGACGCGGCGCGGCTGGGTGTGCCCGATCATGCCCGTCACGCCGCGGCCGAGTTCGAGGCAGATCTTGGGCAGTTGCGTGGTCTTGCCCGAGCCCGTCTCGCCGCAGAGGATGATGACGGGGTTCGCGGCGATGGCCGCGGCGATCTCCTCGCGCCGCTGCACAACGGGCAGTTCAGCGGGATACATCACGCGCGGCATTGCGGCGCGCCGGGCGGCGGCGCGCTCGATCGACCTGCGGATGTCGGCATCGAGCCGTTCAAGCGTGTCGTCGCTCCGCGCCGGCCGGCGCGCCCCGTGCCGCGGCGATCGCGCCTCCGCCCTGCCCGAGAGAGCGCGCAACCGCTGCGTGAAGCGATGCCGGTCGCAGCGCATGCATTCGCAGATCAGTTGGTCGAGGTTCGTCGCCGGTTGAGGCATGAGTCGCTTCCGCAAAGTGGCCGCAGATTGTAAGGGGATGGAGGTGTGTGCGTTGTATCGCGCTTCGCGCCAGCGAAGCGCACGAGCCGCGCCCGTGAGGAAGCGGCGCTCGCCGAACACCGGCCTTTGCCGTACATTCACGCGTCATGGTT
>JBDIVQ010000028.1:0-36369 GCA_039794345.1 Phycisphaerae bacterium
GCGCCGGCGGCGCAGCGCTCGACGCGGCCCTGACGCACAACTATGCGATCGCCAACGACAAGGTCCTCTGGCGCACGACCGTGGCGCTCGACGAAGCCGGCCGCTTCACCACCGACCTCCCGCGCGAAATGCTCGCAAACGTGCAGGCGGCGTGGGTGAAGGTGTATGTCTCGGCGATCGATGTGGCGGGCAATGTCATGGACGGGGTGAAGGCCGAGCGGATCAGATCAAACTGAATCAGCCCGCTGCGCCAGCAAGGACGCCGAGCGCCGCGAGGCGCCGGAGCGTGAGATCAACGGGTCGCGGGCTGGCAGTCGATCTCCGCACATCGCCTTGCGCAATTCCCCGTTCGCTTCGCCATTCATGGAGAGACGATCGTTTCCTTCGGACCTCGCGCCGGTTGATTCTCGTCTGCCCGACTTGTGCCCTTTGTGCCTCTTTACCACGATTGCCTCGGACTCGCTCGCGCTTCGGTGTGGTCGAACGAGTCGTTCGCCGCTGCACTCCCGGCGCGCTCCGCTCCGAGGACTCCGCGTCGCGGCTAACCGAGGCGCCTGCGCTGGTGCGTGCGCGTGCGGCTCGCCCCCTGCGCAGAACCTCCGCCTCCCGGCTACACTGCGCCCATGCCGGAGCCTGCCATGCTTGATCTTCGCTCGCTGATACGCGACGTGCCGGACTACCCGATCCCCGGCATTCTCTTCAAGGACATCACGCCCCTTCTGCGCGATCCCGGCGGGCTGGCGCTGGCCGTGGAACTCATGGCCAATCCCTTCCGCGGCCGGGGCATCGACGCGGTCATCGGCACCGAGTCGCGCGGGTTCATCTTCGGCACCGCCATCGCCCAGGCGCTCTCCTGCGGCTTCATCCCCATCCGCAAGGCGGGCAAACTGCCGCGCGCGACCCACCAGGTCGCCTACGGCCTCGAATACGGCAAGGACACCGTCGAGGTCCACATCGATTCGCTCAAGCCGGGCGAGCGCGTCGTGCTTGTCGATGACCTTCTCGCCACCGGCGGCACGCTCAAGGCCTCGTGCGATCTGATTCAGCGCCTCGAAGGCAAAATCGTGGGCATCGCGGTGCTCATCGAACTCGTCGATCTCAAGGGGCGCACCATGCTCGAGGATCCGAGCCTGCTGCACGCGGTGATGGAGATGTAGCGGGCGTCGCAGGGCGTCGCGCCGCCGTGCTGTGTGCGGGTGTGCAAGCGCCGCCGCATCGTCTCTCGATACCAGACCGAAGCGCCGGCGAGGACGATGGCCCTGCCCCTCGGCACGCATCGCCGGAAGCGGGTTGATGTGTGGCGCCCGCTTGGTTGCGGGCGGTAAACGATCACTACTTTCCGGGGCTGAGGGATTGCCCGCGGCGGATCTTGGTGAGATCGAGCATGAGGCGGGCGATCGCGCCGCGCTGCACCGCGGGGACGTTGGTGGAGACTTCCGTCTCGTAGAAGTTGAAGATCATGTTCACCCCGCGCGGATCGACGGTCGTGCCGGTGCGTTCGAGGGCGCGCTCCTGCTCGCGCTGCCCCTGCCGGTTCATGTCGGCGAGGCGCTCCTCGTCGGAGATGTCGCGCTCGCGCCCGGAGAAGCCGTCGCCCATCTTGTCCATCTCGAGCAGGAGGTTGCGCAGGAACGCCTCGCGCTCGTCGGGGGGGACGTCGAGGTACGCCATCGCCGACTCGGAAAGGTAGTCCACCGCGAGTTGCCGCATGTTCGCCTCGATCTGCTGGCGCAGTTCGTAGTTCATGTCGGCGAGGAACTCGGCGAGCGCGGCGGCGTCCTCTTCGTCAAAATCGCGGAAGCGCGCGAGGAACTGCTGAAGAAAGCCGATTCGCTCGCGGGTCGGCAGGCGGTTGAAATCGGGGTGCATGACGAAGGACGCGACCTTTGTAACTTCATCCTGCGCGACGTTCGGCGGGGGCACGGGGAGCATGGAGAGGATGGCGAGCACGACGCCCCCCGTCACGACGAGTCCGCCGCTGAGGCTCAGCGTCCAGACGGCGCGCGGGTCGCGGAGATGGCGCAACTGCCCTCGCAGCCCTGTGCCCCAGCCGGTGTAGAAGTCGCGCCACTTCATGATGCATGCTCCGACGGCCGGGCCGTCTGCGGAGAGACGTCATCGCCTCCAGCGCGGATTCGTCCAGTCGCGCAGGGAGGATACCGACCCATCCCACCACGACGCGTTCTTGCCGGTCTCGTCGAGGGGCTGGTGCCAGCCCTCGGCGTCGGCCATCACGGGGTACTTGTCGGGGGAGAACTCGTAGAACTTGGTTACGATGCGCGCGACGGCGTGCTTCGGGTCGCCGCGGAACAGCTCACGCGCCCACATGATCCAGCCCGGCCAGTAGTCATAACTCGTGCCGAGTTGCTCCGCCACGCCGGTGTTGTCGTCGGGGCAGGTCCAGACGCCGGCGCCGTCCACGTAGCGCTTGAGGGAGGAGAGCAGGTCATCCTCATCCTCCTCGCCGTGGCGCTTGGTCAGGGGGATGACATAGGGCAGGATGCCGCGGCTGTCTCCGAGGTAGTTCGTCAGGCCGATCGCGATCTGGTGGAGGTTGGAAGCGCAGGCGGTGCGGCGGGCGCTCTTGCGCACCCAGGAGAGACTGGGCATGAGCATGGCGATGAGGAGGCTGATGATCCCCATGACCACGAGCAGTTCGAGCAGGGTGAAGGCCTTGCGCCTCGGTCGCATCGTCGGTGCCTTCCGCAAGGGCGCCCGCGGGTCGAGCCTAGTTCCTACCGCCGGGTCCGGGCGGCGTTGCGGCC
Source organism: Phycisphaerae bacterium (assembly GCA_039794345.1). GTDB lineage: Bacteria > Planctomycetota > Phycisphaerae > Phycisphaerales > UBA5793 > UBA5793. The sequence continues at coordinate 2,766 of JBDIVQ010000028.1, forward strand.
GCCCCGTCGCGGGACCACCCCTGATGGTATGGGCGGACCGGATCGGCCGGGGGCGCCCGAAGGCGATCCGGCGGGGTGGTTGCCCGGCGGGTTTGGGCTGCGATAATCTCCATTCCCGGAAGTCCTGGTTGACGCCGGTCCGTCGTGGGCCCAGGTCCGGGAGCGCGGGGCGGCTCCGTCCCGATCCAGTTCGTGAACGACCAGAGGTTCCTTCGACATGGCCAGCACTGTTTCCTCCCGCAAGCGCATCCGCCAGAACCACGCCCACAACGCGCGCAACCGCTGGCGCAAACGGCGGATCCAGGGCGCCGTCAAGGCCTTCGAGGAGATCGTGGTTCATCACGGCTCCTACGCCGAGGCGGAGAAGGCGTTCCGCGAAGCGTCGGCAGTGCTCGATCGCATTGCGGGCCGGGGCACGATCCACCGCAACAAGGCGGCGCGGAAGAAGAGCCGCATGGCCCGCCGCCTCGCCTCACTCAAGAAGACCTGATGTCGGACGCGCTCGAAGCGCGTCGCGCCCGCCTGCGGGGTGGATGAATGCCGCAGCAGAGCAAGAGTCAGCGCCGCCCGCCGACCTCCTCCGGCGCCGCGCGACGCCGCACCTCCGGACGATCCGCGCGCTCAGGCGGCGGCGGTGACCCGATCGGAGCCGGCCTGCGCTTCGCGGCCCGGTCTTCCGCCCGTCCGGGACTGGGCTGGTACCTGGAACTCTCCCAGCGGCCGCTGCAGATTCTCGTCTTCCTCCTCCCTCTCATCGCGCTCTACGAGATCGGGACGTGGCTCTACGCCAGCGGGGCGGCGATCGGCGCCCCGGGCGACGAGGCGATCACCATCAGCGCCTACAAACTGCTCAACGACTTCTTCGGCGCCTTCGGCGTGGGCGGCCTGTACCTCCCGGGCCTTGCGCTCATCACCGTGCTGATCGTGTGGCACGTGCTGGCGCGCGATCCCTGGGAGGTGCATCTCGGCGTGCCGGTCGTCATGCTCGTCGAGTCCTTCCTGCTGGCGATTCCCCTGCTCGTGCTCGACCAGCTGATCCACCGCCTCTTCGACGGCGGGGCGGGGCCGGCGCCGGCGCTGCTCGCGGGCCCGGCGGTCGAATCGCTCTCCTGGCAGGCGCGGCTGACGCTGAGCATCGGCGCCGGCCTCTACGAGGAACTCGTCTTCCGCATGATCGTCATCGCCCTCGTGCACATGCTGCTCGTGGACTTCGGAAAGATGAAGTCGGGCGCCGGCGCGATCATCGCCCTGCTCGTTTCCGCCGTCGCCTTCACGTTCTATCACGACGTGAAGGTCGGAGGGGTGATCCAGCCCGACCTCGTCGCGTTCTTCCTCCTGTCCGGCCTGTTCTTCGCCAGCGTCTTCGTCGTGCGCGGTTTCGGCGTGGCCGTCGGGGCGCACGCGATGTACGACGTGCTCGTCATCGTCATCCACCCGCTCGTCGCGGGCGGAAGCGCGTGAGGAGCGAACGAATCCCGCGTTCAGGGAACGCGGGCTTGCGCGTGGGCGAGTTGCCGTGCGGTTCAGTCCTCTTCGACGTGCGGCTTGTAGGCGGCGACGACTTCGGCCTGGATGTTGCCGGGGGTCGGCTCGTCGTGGCTGTACTCCATCGTGTACGAGCCGGTGCCCTGGGTCATGGCCTTGAGGGAGGCGGCGTAGGACATGACCTCGGCGAGGGGCGCCTCGGCGGTGATGATCGCCATCCCCCCCGCGAGCATCTCGGTGCCCTGGATGCGGCCGCGGCGGCCCATCAGGTCGCTCGTGATGTCGCCCATGTAGTCCGAGGGAGTCGCGACTTCGAGTTTGACGAAGGGTTCGAGGAGGCGCGGCTTGGCCTTGCTCACCGCGTCGATGAAGGCGCGCTTGCCCGCGGTGATGAACGCCACTTCCTTCGAGTCCACCGGGTGGTACTTGCCGTCGTAGACGCTCACCCGAATCCCCTGCATCGGATAGCCGGCGACGCAGCCGGACTGGAGCACCTGGCGCACGCCCTTCTCGATCGCGGGCATGAACTGCTTGGGCACCGAGCCGCCGAAGGTGTCATCGACGAACTCGAAGCCTTCCTCGTGGTCGGCGGGGAGGGGCTCGACGCGGAGGTAGACCTCGCCGAACTGCCCCGCGCCGCCGGTCTGCTTCTTGTGGCGGTGGTGGCCTTCCGCCTTGATGCTGATGGTCTCCTTGTAGGCGATCTTCGGGGGCGCGGTGTTGACTTCGAGATTGAAGCGGCTCTTGAGGCGCTCGATCACGACGCGCAGGTGCAGCTCGCCGATGCCGTGCATCACCATCTCATGCGTCGTCGAGTCGCGATTGAAGGTGAAGGTCGGATCCTCTTCGGCGAGACGGGTGAGGGCCTGGCTGATCTTGCCCTCCTCGCCGCGCTTGACGGCCGTGACGGCCAGGCCGAACATCGGCGTCGGCTGGGGAACCGACTTGGCGCGGATCGAGGCGAAGCCGAGTTCGCCGTGGACGGCGGCGTCGTAGTGCATCTCGTCGATCTTGGCGACGGCGACGATGTCCCCCGGAATCGCCTGGGGGCACTCGACGTGGTCCTTGCCCTGCAACTGGAAGATGTGGGCGAGGCGGACCGGCTTGCGGTGTCCGCTGATGTAGATCGAGTCGCCGCTCTTGAGCGTGCCCTGGCGGATGCGGAAGGCGGCCAGCTTGCCCACGAAGGGATCGGCGGCGATGCGGAAGACGTGGCCGACGAGCGGCTTGGAGGCGTCGGCGACCGGCTGCCATTCCTGCTCCGGCTCGCCCTCCTTCGCGCAGACGAGGAAGGGGCGCTGGTTGGCCTCGGCCGGGCTGGGGCAGAGGCGCGTGATCACGTCGAGCATCACCTCCACGCCCGTGCCGTGCTTGCCGCTCGCGAAGAGAATGGGAATGAGGTGAGCGTCGCACATCGCCTTCTTGAACGCGGAGGCGAGTTCCTCGGGCGAGAGTTCCTCCCCGCCGAGGTAGCGCTCCATGAGCGTCTCATCCACTTCAACCACCTGATCGATGAGCGCCTGGTGCGCGTCTTCGACGCTGCTGAAGTCCGGCGCGCCGCCGTCCGCCGTGCGGTAAAAGCAGCGGACGATGTTCGTGGCGCCGCCCGCGGGAAGGTTGATGGGCAGGCACTCGCGGCCGAACGTCTCGCGGACCTGTTCAACGAGTTCCTCGAGGCCGTCCTTGCCCAGTTGCATCTTGTTGATGACGATGAAGCGGGGCAGATTCTCCTCGGCCGCGAGGCGCATCATGCGCCGCGTCATGTTCTCGATGCCGCGCGTGGCGTCGATGACGAGGCAGACGGCGTCGGCCGCGGCGATCGCCGCGTTCGCCTGGCCGATGAAGTCCGGGTAGCCCGGCGTGTCAATGAGATTGATCCGCGTCCCGTTCACCGTGACGTGCACGATCGCCGAGTTGAGACTGTGCTTGTGGGCCTTCTCTTCCGGCTCGTAATCGCAGGCCGTGTTGCCGTCCTCGACGCTGCCCATGCGGCCGATGGTCTTGGTCACCTCCAGAATCCGCTCCACGAGGGTGGTCTTGCCCGACGAGGCATGACCCACGACGACAAGGTTGCGGATGTTCGCAGTGGTGTGGTCGGCCATCTGGATCTCCCGTGAGGCGGGCGGTTCGAAAAGGGGCGGACGAGCAGTGCCCCGGCGGCGGGGCGAACGATAGTTTACCCCTTCACCCCGCCGTGGTCGTAGCGGCGGAGGACCCGGGGCGATCGCGCTGCCGTCGTCACGTCCGCGAAGAGTCCGCCCCACGCGTCTGCTCGGGGGGGCAGCCCCCCTTGCACAGCAATGATGGAAAGCTCCCACCTCGTCCCTCCCCCTCATCCTTCGATGAGGCTCAGGACAGAGAGCCGAAGGAGGGAGGGTGGACCCCCGCCTGCCCGGGAATGACGGAAGGCGATCGCCCGGCCGAGGACCGATGGCCAGGCGTCCGGGGCGTCCGAGTCTCCCCTTGCCGGGCAGGTTTGGGACTTTTCTGCAATAATCCACTTGGACTTCGCTGCTTTCGTGGTAGACTTGAGAGGTCAGCCCGGGAGGGGCTGAGAGAGATTCTCCGGGGCGGTTCAGCGCCCCGGCCGCAATCGCGGGTCGTGGGGGGAAGGACGGCAGCCGCATCGGTCGCACGGCCGTGGGCATCCGCCGTCCGGGGGAGTTTGATCCGATGTGCGGACCGATTCAAGTCGGCGCGGGGTGCGTCATGCAGAGGCGGAGGCATCGTGCGCGGCGCCGGGGCTACTCGTTGATCGAGATCCTGGTGGCGCTGCTCGTGCTGGGGGTTCTCGTTTCCATCATGTTGCCCGCGCTGCATCGCACCATGCGCTACAGCGCGCCCCTCGTACGCTGCTCGAACAACCTGCGGCAGTTACACCAGGCGCTGACGATGTATCTCGGCTCCTCCAACGACCTCCTGCCGCTTTCCGGCTACGAGCCGCTGCGCGACGTGACCTACCCCAGCCTCAACGTCACGCTCGGACCGTTCGGCGTCAAGCCGGTGAAGTTCTGGACCTGTCCGGCCGACTCGCGCTCCACCGCGATCACGAATCGCTGGGGCAGCACGGTCTACCCGCCCGGGCGCTTCATGCTCGCCTCGCGCCGCCGCGTGCGGATGGAAGACTTCGGTCCCGAATATCCGCTGCTGGCGGATCGGGGACCGTTCCACCTGCTCATCGAGAAGGGTGTGCCGCCGGAGACGCCCCTTCGCGTGCTCATCGATCCCGCGACGAACCGGATGCAGTCGGGCTTCTACGACGGCCACAACTCCGTCTGGATCAGCGGGCGCATCACGCATCGCGCCGCGGGCGGCGGGAAGTAGCGCGCCCGAAGCGGCTCTTTTCATGTATCTCGATCAGGCTCCAGGAGGCGCATCGCCGCGGCGACGGCCTGCTCGAGGTGTGCCGCGCTGAGCGTGCCGATCACCGCACTGCTGACCCCCGGGCATCCCAGCACGAAGCGCAGGCACGTCTCGACCGGGTCGCCGCCCAGCCCCTGAGCGTCGAGGTGGCCGCTGAGCAGCGCCTTCTTCACGAGCACGCCGACGCGCCCGGCCTCGGCCGCCTTCGCCACCGCCGCCTCCGCCCGGTCGCGCGGATTGAGCGTGATCATCACCACGTCGCACCGCGCCACGGCGAGCAGCCCGCCCTCGACCGACTTCGTCGAGACGCCCGCGGCCCGCACCAGCCCGCGCCGCTTGAGATCCGCCAGCGCCTCGAGCGTTCCGAAGGACTCGAGAATCTCCCGGTCGCGCCCATCCGAGTGGACGAGCACGACATCGAGGTAGTCGGTGCGCAGCCGGGCCAGACTGCCCTCGACGCTTCGCCGCGCCGCCTCGGGGGTGAAGTCAAACGTGGATCGGCCATCGGCGAACGCCTCGCCGCACTTGGTCACGATCACCCACTCGCCGCGCCCGCCCGGCCGCAGCGCGCCGAGGCGCTCTTCGCTGGCGCCGTACGCCGGCGCGGTGTCAAGAAGGTTGACGCCGAGATCGAGCGCGCGGCGAAGCAGAGCGCGGAGGTAATCGTCGTCGGGCAGGTCGAAGGGGCGTGGGTACTTGAGATGCTCCGTGCGGCCGAACTTCACCGTCCCCAGCCCGACGGGCGAGACGAGCAGCCCGGTGTCGCCTAGCGGTCGAAGGTGTGCCATGCGCGGGGCTCCTTCCACGGCGGTAAGGCGAGGGGGGCGGCGGGCCAGCCGCAAGGCCTCTCCCCGCACGCGGGCTGCGCCGCAAGCAGGCCGTCGAGGCGCTCGATGAGCCGATCGGCGAGCAGCGGCGCAAAAGCGAGTTTGGTCGGCCAGGCGAAGAGGATCCGGTCGCGCTCGAGGATGGCCGGCTCATCCGGCCGCGCGCCGCCGTCTTGCGCCCGCTCGGCGCGATCGATGCGGAACGCATCCCACTCCAGACCGTCGAGCCGCGCCCACGGCAGGACGGAGGCGATCTCGTCACGGGCGGCGGCGATCTGCTCGAGGCGCTCGCGCGAGACGCCCGACTCCGCCACCTCGCCGCCGATGTACCAGACGCGTCCCTTTTCCGCGTCCCACTCGTGCGAGGTGATGGTGAAGCGCGGCCGCGGTCCGGAGCCGAGGCAGTGCGCAAAGAGCGGGTGCTCGATCGGGCCGCGGGCCATGACCATGTGCAGCGGCCGGCGCTGGGCGAGGGACGTCTCGAGGCCGGCCCGGGCGAGGAGGGCTTCGTTGCCGCGCCCGGCGCAGCAGACGACGGCGGAGGCGGCGATCGCCGCGCTCGCCCCGGCGGCGGCGAAGCGCACCGCGACGCGATCCCGTCCGGCGGCGTCGAGGCGCAGCGACTCGCCCCCGGCGAGCAGCGCCGGCGCGCGGAGTTGCCCGGCGAGGCGCGCCGCCAGCGCGGGGACATCGAGCACCATTTCATCGATCTCGTAGACCGAGCCGCGAAACCCCTCGTGCGCGAGAAGGGCGGGCCGGCACGCGCGCGGGAGCGATCTCACGCGGTTGCGCATCGCCCGGGCGGCAAAAAAAGCGGTGATTTTCGCGCCCAGCGCCTCGGCGGAAAAGAGGTGCTGGCGCGGCGCCAGGATCGGCGCGCCGGACAGATCGACCTCGCCGCCGCCGCTCAGCGCCTCGCGCCAGCGCGCCGGCATGGCGCGGATGGACTCGCTCGCGCCGGTGAGCCGGTTCGTGAGCGCGTACTTCGTTCCCCCGTGGATGATGCCCTGCGAAGCCGCAGTTTGCCCGGCTCCGATCGCGTGCGCTTCGAGGAGCGCCACGCTCCGTCCCGCGCGCTCGAGCCGCCGCGCGAGCCAGAGTCCGGCGACGCCGGCGCCGATGATGACGACATCGACGGTGGCGTCGCACGAGTCGGACATGAGTGGATCATTCGGCCGCGGCGCGCCGGGGTCAACGCGGCGTCAGAGGAGCGCGCCGGACCGGACTTGAAATTTTTTGTTTCAAGGGAGTAGTAGAACGCGTCCGATAGTGGTACAAATTATCCGGTGGCTCGACGCGTGTGAGCCCCGGCACCGAGAGTTCGATTCGCGTTCTGCTCCGACACCTCCATCAAAGGAGAACACAGATGGCGAAGAAGAAGACCCGCAAGAAGGCCGGCAAGAAGAAGACCGCCAAGAAGAAGACTGGGAAGAAGCGGGCCAAGAAGGCTCGTCGCAAGAAGGCCACGAAGAAGATGGGTTGAGGCTCCGCGCCTCACGAACCGGGCCGCGGAGAACGCTCCGGCGGAATCCGCGGCCTCCAACCTCACACTCGCCTCGGTGCCTTTCCAAAATCGCGAATCACAGTCGAGGACGCCCCGCAAGGCGTCCTCGGTTGTTTTTCCCGGGCGTATCATCCACGGCGCCGCACCCGCGACGAGGACCTCGCCGTGACCCACGTCATCGCCCAGCCCTGCCTCAACACCAAGGACACTTCCTGCGTGAGCGTCTGCCCCGTGGACTGCATCCACCCCACGAAGGACGAGCCGGAGTTCGAGACCGAAAACCAGCTCTACATCGACCCCGCTACCTGCATCGACTGCGGCCTGTGCGTCGTCGAGTGCCCCGTCCAGGCCATCTACACCGAGGACGACCTCCCCGCCGAGTGGCGCGGCTACACGCAGATCAACCTCGACTACTACAAGCGGTAATTGCGGCCGCGAACTCGCACCGAGTGCACTTCCTACCCTTGCTGCATGGGAGATTCCTCGCTCGACGCCGTGCTGCGCCGCCGACTCGACGAGGCGGCTGCGCGCCTCGGCGAACTCGATGCCCTCCTCGCCGACCCGGACGTGACGGCCGACTTCCGCCGCGTGCGCGAGTTGAGCGTCGAGCGGGCGGCGCTGGCGCCGACGGGGGAGCGCTATCGCCGCTGGCAGCGCCTCCAGCGCCAGTACGAAGAGAACGAGGCCCTGGCGAGCGGCGGGGGCGACGCCGAACTCGCCGCCCTCGCGCGCGAGGAACTTCCCGCCCTTCAGGCCGAACTTGACGCCCTCTGGGAGCAACTCAAGGCCGACCTCGTCACCTCCGAAGACCGGGCCGTCGGCTCAATCATCCTCGAACTCCGCGCCGGCGTGGGCGGCGACGAGGCGAGCCTGTGGGTCGGCGACCTCCTCGACATGTACCGCCGTTACGCGCAGCACAAGGGCTGGCGCGTCGAGGACATGGACTTCTCACCCGGCGACGCCGGCGGCTACCGCAGCGCCGTGCTCAACATCAGCGGCGAGGGCGTGTGGGCCCAACTGGGCTACGAGGGTGGAACCCACCAGGTCAAGCGCGTCCCCGCGACCGAAGCGCAGGGACGGGTGCACACCTCGACCGCGACCGTCGCCGTCCTCCCCGAGCCGGAAGAGATCGAACTGAAGATCGATCCCGAAGAGGTCAAGGTTTCGATCACGACGGCGCAGGGGCCGGGCGGGCAGAACGTCAACAAGGTCGCGACGGCGGTGCACCTCATCCACCTCCCCACCGGCATCGAGGTGCGCATGCAGGAATCCAAGAGCCAGCAGCAGAACCGCGAGAAGGCGTGGAAACTCCTCCGCGCCCGCCTCTACGAGCGCCAGCGCGAGGAGATGCACAAGCAGCGCGACGAGCAGCGCCTGGCGATGATCGGCTCGGCGGGGCGGGCGGAGAAGATCCGCACCTATCGCTACAAGGAGAACCTCGTCGTCGATCACCGCATCAACGAGAGTTTCAACCTCGGCCGCGTCCTCGAAGGCGAACTCGATCCGCTCGTGAAGTCGCTCATCGAGCACGACACGGCGCAGCGCCTGGCGGGTCTGGGAAAGGCGTCATGACGGGCATCAACTCCGCGTTGGTTTCGCCTCTGCTCATCGTCGCCGCGGTGCGCGAGGAGGTGCGCTCGCTCCTGCCGGGCGAGCCGCCGAGTTCTCGCGGCGCGGTCGCGTCCGACGTCTCATCGCACATCGGCTGGCCCATCATCGTCGTCAATTCGTCGATCACCGTCGCGATCAGCGGCGTCGGTCGCGCCAACGCGGCCGGCGCGACGGCACAGGCGCTCTCCCTGCGGCGCTACGGGGCGGTGCTCAACGTCGGCGTCGCCGGCGCTCTGCCCAGCGGCCGACTCGCCATCGGCGACGTCATCCTCGGCGAGGAATCGGTCTTCGCGGAAGAGGGCATCGACCTGCCCGAAGGCCCGGCCGACATGACCGCGCTGGGCTTCCCGCTCGGCGATGAATCATGGTGCCGCGGCAACCGCATCCGCGGCGACGCGGCTCTGCTTGAGCTGCTCGAACCCTGCGCCGGCCAGGGCGTGGAGCGCGGCGCGATCGCGACGGTCGCGCGATGCAGCGGGACCGACGCCGCCGCCGCGCAGGTCGCCCGAACCACCGGCGCGGCGGCGGAGGCGATGGAAGGCGCGGCCGTGCTCCTCGCCGCTCACCGCATGGGCGTGCACCGCTGCGCCGAAGTCCGAATCATCAGCAACACCTGCGGCGACCGCCTGCGCCAGCACTGGGACCTCCCCGCCGCCTTCAACCGCCTGGACCTGCTCCTCGCGCGCATCGTCGAACTCGTGCGCGCCTGAGCCTCGCTGCGCGAGTTGAGGCGATCTCGCTGCCGCCGCGGGCCGCGTCGTCCTCGACGCGCGATCGCGTGCGGCGCTCGTTTGCGCGTCCGCACGATGCTGAGGTCTCATGCGACCGCGCCGCGTGGACGCGGCGGCTCGCAGCGCCGCGGCGGCTTGCTACGGCGCTCTGTAATCCGGATCGAGTTGCTCGATGAGGCGCTCGATGTAGCGCCAGGCGTTCATCTCGCGGCGGATGTCGGCCAGGGCCGGGTCGCCCGCGCGGCCATCGGCGGACGCGAAGAGTTCGGCCACGCGGCGGCGGTGCGCGGCGCGCCGCTCGTCCGCCCAGCGCTGCACTTCGCTCCGGCGCTGCGCATCGCCGGAGGCGACGGCCTCTTCGAGCCGCTCGCGCACCTCCATGACTTCCATCAGGAAGCCGTCCGGCAGGGACTTGTCCTCGCTCCGCCCCGGCCCGCCGAGCAGCGCCAGCAGGGCATCGGCGCGCTGCTCATCATCCTCGAGGATGACGCGGGCGCGGTTGATCTCCGCCGAGCGGCTCTCCGCCTCGCGCCGCTGCACGGGGTCGGCGAAGCGGTCGGGATGCCATCGCGCCGCCTCCGCCAGATACGCGCGCTGCAACGCCGCCCGATCGATCTCGAACGTGCGCGGCAGGGCGAAAACGGCGAAGGGATCGACGATCATGCGCGATGATAGCGGGGGGCCTCGGCGGCGCGCCGGCTATCATCGCGCGTGATGCCGCACCACTGGCAACTGGCGCACGGGCGCGAACTGCCGCTCGATCAGCCGCGGATCATGGCGGTGCTCAACGCCACGCCCGACTCCTTCTCCGACGGCGGGCTGCACGTCGATCCGCCGGCGGCGATCGCGCGGGCGCGGCGGTGCATCGCCGAGGGAGCGTCGATCATCGACGTCGGCGGCGAGAGCACCCGGCCCGGCGCGCAGCGCGTGGCCGCCGACGAGCAGATTCGCCGGACGCTCCCCATCGTCGAAGCGCTGGCGCGCGACGGCCAGGCGCTGCTCAGCATCGACACCACGCGCGCGACAGTCGCGCGGGCCGCGATTGACGCCGGCGCCCACATCATCAATGACGTTTCCGCGGGCCTCGAGGACGCGGAGATGCTCGCGCTGGCCGCCGACACGGGTGCGGGCCTGATTCTCATGCACCGCCTGCATCCCCCCGACGCCGACTCCTACAGCGATCAGTACGCCTCGCCCCCGCGCTACGACGACGTGGCGGAGGACGTGAAGTCATGGCTGCTGGAGCGCGCCGACGCCGCGCTCGCGGCCGGCGTGCGCCGCGGCCAGATCGTTCTCGACCCCGGCCTGGGATTCGGAAAGACGGTCGAGCAGAACTTCGACCTCATCGCGGCCGTACCGGAATGGCACGCGATCGGCTACCCCGTGCTCAGCGCCGCCAGCCGCAAGAGTTTCATCGGCCGGGCGACGGGAGTGGAGGAGCCGGCGGCGCGGGTTTTCGGCAGCGTCGCGGTGTCGGTGGCGCACTTTCTCGGCGGGGTGCGGCTCTTTCGGGTGCACGATGTGGCCGCCCATCGCCAGGCGCTGGCGGCGGCGGCGAGAATCGCTGGAAGCCGCGCGGCCCGGCGTTAGAATCGAAACCCGGCGCCGCGGATCGCGGCGCCTCAGAGACAGAAAGCGAACCATCATGGCCGGTCCGAACACTCTCGAATTCACCGACGCCAACTTCGATCAGGAAGTGCTCAAGAGCGGCGTGCCCGTCCTCGTCGATTTCTGGGCGGAGTGGTGCCAGCCCTGCCGCATGCTCGCCCCCACCATCGACAAACTCGCGACCGATTATCAGGGCCGCGTCAAGGTCGGCAAGGTGGACACCGACGCCAATCGCCAGGTCGCCGTCAAGTTCGGCATCAGCGCCATTCCGACCGTCATCCTCTTCAAGGGCGGCCAGGTCCATTCCAAAGTCGTCGGCCTCAAGAGCGAAGCGGACTTCAAGACCATGCTCGACGGCGCGATCAAGGGCTGAACCGCACGCCGCCGAACCCCGCCGCGCGGCGGGGGCGGCGAGCGCTCCTCGCCTCCGGCGCCGGCAGCGCTTCTGGTTCACCTCCGACGGGTTTGCTCATGCCCTGCCAGTTCCGCACCGCTGAACTTCCCAACGGCCTGCGCGTCATCGCGGAGGTGGATGAGCAGGCCTACACCGCCGCCGCCGGCTTCTTCGTCCGCACCGGCAGCCGTGACGAACGGCCCGAGGTCATGGGCGTGAGCCATTTCCTCGAACACATGATGTTCAAGGGCACCGAGCGGCGCAGCGCCGAGGACGTCAACCGCGAGTTTGACGAACTCGGCGCCAACTACAACGCCTTCACCACGCAGGAGATGACCGCGTTCTGGGCCCACGTCATGCCCGAGATGCTCCCCCGCGCGCTGGACATCCTCGCCGACATCATGCGCCCGGCCCTGCGCGAGGAGGACTTCCAGACGGAGCGCGGCGTGATCCTCGAAGAGATCGCCATGTACGCCGACATGCCCTTCTGGCGGCTCTACGAAACCGCGATGGAGAGGCACTACGGCCCGCACCCGCTCGCCCACCGCGTGCTCGGCACGAACGAAACCATCACGAATCTGAAACGCGACGCGATGGCGGCCTACTTCAACGAGCGCTATTCCGCCGACAACACCGTTCTCGCACTCGCGGGCAGCCTCGACTTCGACGCCACCCTTGACGCGGTGAGCCGGTGGTGCGGATCGTGGCAGCGGACCGAGACGCACCGTCGCTACGACGCGATCAACCGGGCCGACCGGCATTTCACCCTCGACGATCCCAACGCGAACCGGCATTACCTCCTCATGGTGTCGGCGGCGCCCGCGGCGGATGACGAGCGCCGCTACGCCGCCTCCATGCTCGCCAGCCTCCTCGGCGACCAGGAAGGTTCGCTTCTCTACTGGGCGCTCGTCGAACCGGGAATCGCCGAGGAAGCGCAGGTCGGTTACGACGGCCGCGACCGCGTCGGCGAGTATTACGTCTACGCCTCCTGCCCTCCCGAGCGGGCCGCCCAGGTCGAGGAAGTCATCGGCGACCAGATCGCCCGCTGCCTCGAACTCACCACCGAGGATGATCTCCTCCGCCTTCGCAGCAAGACCGCGACCAGCGTGACCCTGGCGGGCGAACGGCCGGCCGGGCGGATGAAGCGCCTCGGCCGCGTCTGGACCTCTCTCCAGCGCTATTCCACGCTCGAAGAGGAACTCGCCAGAATCCAGTCGGTGACGCTTGATGACGTGCGCGCGGTGTACGAGGCGTTTCCATTCCGGCCGCGCACCGTGGGGCGCCTGCGGCCCGCGAAGTGAGGCCAAACCGCAAGCGGTCCCGCGGCCCCCGCCTACGCCCCCTGCGCCTTCAACTTCGCCTCGATCGCGGCGTCGGTGTGGGCGACGCCGACCTGGAAATCGGCGGCGATCCAGCGCTCCAGCGCCGCTTCGTCAACACCCTTGAGCGGGAAGGCGCTCAAGTCGCGCTTGAGCAACTTCTCGGCCGCTCGCTTGCCCGACAGAATCGAGTGGTCCATGTTGAGGTACTCGAAGTCGCCGAAGCGGCCGCAGGCGTAGATGTCGTGGCGTTCGAGCCAGTCGTGAATCACCTTCGTTGCGGGCCGGTGATCCCAGGTATAGATGACGTAGGCGGGTTCGAGGCGCACGACGCCGCAGTGCGCGGGCTTGATCCGCGCTGCCTGCCGGCGCGTGATGAGGCCGATGCGGATCAGACCCTCGATCGTCTTGCGCAGCAGCGTCTTCGCATCCGTCGGGCCGACGTCCTTCCATGGGCTCACCGAGATCTCCGCGGCCACGGATGAGCACTTGGGCGGGGCCATGCTCGGCGCAAAGTTCTTGGGCCAACTCAGCCGGTGGAAGATGAGTTCCTCGTCGGGGTAGTACGCCCAGTGCATCGGCGTGAGGTCGGGTATCTCCAGGCCGATGTTGACGGTGTAGACCGTGTTCCACTTCAGTTTGCCCACCGCCGCCTGCACTTCGGCCGGCACGGCGTCGGCGAGTTGCGCCAATTTGCTGATCGGCGCGGTGGAGATGAGCGAGTCATACCGGCACGTCGAGCCATCCTCGAACTCGAGCATGTGCCTGGCGACGTGAATGGTCTTGACGCGCGTGAAGGTGTGGACGGAGCCGTCGTTGAGATGATCGCCCATGGCGCGCGGCAGGCTCTCCATGCCGCCCTTCTTGGGATACCAGAATTTCGCGTTGGGGCCGTACTCGCCCTTGCTCGGCGCGATGGCCCCTTCGATGGCCGTCCGGATCGGCGGGGTGAGCACGCGGTCGGCGATCCAGTCGAAACTCATCTCCTCCTGGTCGATCGCCCAGACTTTGTAGTTGAAGGGGAGGAAGAACTCCTCGGTGATGCCGGCGCCGAAGGTGGCGTAGGCCCATTCCTTGAAGTTGCGCGGCTCGCGCTGCGGCTTCGTGTACGTCGCCTCGATCAGCCCCATGAGATTGCGCACGACCACATCATGCGGCAGGCCGAAGGTATTGGACTGATACGGATAGGCGGTGTAGACGCCGTGCGAGAAGATGTAGGAGTACTTCGGCCGCAGGCTGAAGTTGCTGCCGAGGATGCCGGTGATGAACTTCTTGGCGTAGGGCTGCTTGGTGTAGAGGATGTGGATCGAGCGGTCGAAGAGAAAGCCGCCGAAGTTCTCCGTGCAGCACAGCCCGCCGATGCGTTCGGCCTGCTCGAAGATGGCGTAGTCCTTCTTGAGGTGCAGGGCCGCGGACATGCCGGCGATCCCCGCGCCGAGGATCGCGGTGCCGACCTGCGCCGGCTTCTCCGCCCCGATGAGCGGGCCGGTTGTCGGAACCGTCGCCAGCGACGCGTTGCCCATGACGCGCGCGTTGGGCGTGCGTTCGGCCGTCGCTTGCGGCGTTGCGGAGACGCGCTCCGCGCGCGACCCGGGTCGTTTCGCCGATCCGCCGCCCTTGCGGCGCGCGTTCGTCGTCTTTGAGGAGCGTTTCTTCGCCATATGCGCCCTGGTGCGGATCAGGAGGAGGGGTCAGCGGCCGAAAACCGGCGGGTGGAGGTTAGGAACCATCGGCCGAGTCTCAAGTGGTCTTTGGGGATTGCCGCCCGTCGCGCCGCCGGGCGCAACGGCCGCCGCGCCCGGGCCGGTTTCCTGCTCTCGCCCGCGGAGTCGCTCCTCGCGGCACGAGCGAATGCGCAATCGCCCCACTTGCCTGGGCGGGTGTGGTCCTCAGTCGGAGCGCCGGCGCCATACGACGAAGCGAACCACAGACAAGGCCTCCCCGCCAGCCCGCCCCGGAAAATGCACCCGTCCCTATTTTCCGGACGGGTCCGTCCGGCGGAAGCGCCGCCTCGCACGATCGACGCCAGCGCCGCCGGCGCGGTCCGCGCCGACGGCCAACGTCACGCCACCCCGTAGCGCGACGCAGCGATCGCCGCTCCCGTCCAGCCACGATTGAACCTCCGACCTGCCCTCGCTCGCACCGCGAGAGGGCGTCACGCCGGAGGGAGGGACTCCACCGCGCCTCGACCGCGTGAAGCCCGGCGCGGCGCGAGGGACTATGATCGCCTCCGGCCGCGGCGCCACGCCATGCGGCCGTCCGGGGTGTAGCGCAGCTTGGTTTAGCGCGTCTGACTGGGGGTCAGAAGGTCGCAGGTTCAAATCCTGTCACCCCGACTTGGGCCACAGGAAGCCATCGCCAACGCGGTGGCTTCCCGCATTTGCGACCCGTTCAAACTTCCGATGGCCGCCTTTCGAGTTTGATCCGCCGGTTCATCCAGTCTGCTGCGCCTGCTGCGCGTGCCGCGTCGAGGATGATCCCCCAAGACGCCTGGCACGACCGTCACGCCGTTTACTTTTCTCATCGGGCACGGCGACACTTGTGCCGTGCAGGAATTCCGCGTAGGGTTGACTCTAACCCGAACCTTCCGGAATCTGCTGATCCTGAGGAGGAAGACATGCAGACGGAGGACACCCGTACGCAGTGGGAGAGCGCCGCCCCTGGCTGGGCGCGCTGGGAATCGACGATCGCCGCCTCGATGGAACCTGCCACCGAGATCATGCTCGACCTGGCGGGGGTCGGCCCCGGGGCCGTGGTGCTCGACTTCGCCTGTGGCGCCGGCAGTCAGACGCTGGAGGCGGCCCGGCGTGTTGGCGCTCAGGGGCGCGTGATCGCGAACGACATCGCTGATGCGATGCTGCGCCATGTGGAGGAAAAGGCTCGCTTGGCCGGCCTCACGAATGTGACGACGCTGCCTGGGGCCGCCGAGGCCCTGAACGTGGCGGCGGAGAGCGTTGACTCCGTCACCTGCCGGCTCGGCCTGATGCTCTTTGGCGATCCGGCGAAGGCCCTTCAGGCCGCGCAGCGCGCGCTGCGGCCTGGCGGCAGGATTGCGGTCGTCGTCTTCACCATGCCGGACGCGAATCCGTTCATGGCGAAGCCCATGCAGGTCCTGCTGCGCCATTCCGGGAAGACGCCGCCGGCGCCGGGTCAACCAGGGATCTTCGCGCTGGGCGCTCCCGGAGTGCTCGATCGCCTGCTGATCGACAGCGGTTTTGTCGGCGTCGAGCGGCGCAAACTCGCCCTCGCGGTTCGGTTGCCATCCGCGGCGCAGGCGCTGGTGATGATGCAGGAGGCATTCGGCCTCTACCGGGCCGTCATCAGCGACTGTCCCGAAGCCGTGCGAGCGGCGGCGTGGGCAGAAGTGGCCGAGACGCTCCGGACCTTTGACACTCCGACAGGCTTCGTTGCGCCCGCCGAGGTGTGGGTGGCCGCGGCCGTCAAGCCTGCATGAGCAGGGCGCCGGCTGAAGCGGCAACCAAGCGCCACGAGTTCACGACGCGCAGCGCGGAGCGCCTGACCGGGCTGAGGACTGACGCGGCGGAAGATGCGCCACTTGTCCGCGTGTGGCGATTGCAGGTTTCCGGAGACAACCGGATCGCGCTGCATCCTCGGTCGGCGATCGCCGATGGACGCTCGCGCGCGTCGGGAAGGACGTCGAGAACACTGCGTGCCGTGCGGTCGATCCGCTGCGTCATGCTGGGACGGGGACAGAAGCCACGACCGTCGGCAACGTATTCCAACCCCTCCAGACCGGGCGGTATGGTCCGAAACCTGCGACCCGGGAGGGGACGACGACGCGCACTCCCGAGGGATCGTTCATGTGGACATAAGTGCAAGTGCGCGCTTCCGCCTCCACCCGTCGGTCGGGCCCGTCCTGGCGGAGCGTTTCGCTGTGGACGGCGAGCGTTCCGGCGGCGGCGCGCCTTTGCCAAAGGGCCGGATTCGAACGGATCGAGCAGAAGCCCGGCGCGTGGGGAGTGGAGGTTCTCGAAAAGCGCTGCGTGTTGCGACTGGCGCCTCCGACGGCTCGCCCTTGACCGCAGCGCGATGGGGCAGGACAATCGTGTTGCGTCGGCCGCCGCGCTCGTCACAAGCGCCGCGCGCGGCGGCGAGGATCGGAGGTGGGCGATGCGATCGCCGGGCGACCCCTTGGAATCGTTCCTCCCGCCGCGTCTTGAGCAGATCGTGTCGGATGAAGTGCGCGCTGATGAACGGGTGCTCTGGCAGGCGCAGCCGATTCCCGGCCTCTACGCCCGCCGCGCCTGACCGATCGTCCTCTTCGGGATTCCGTGGACGGCGTTCGCGATCTTCTGGGTGTGCGGGGCGGCGGGATTCACGGTGCCGACGTTCAACACCGCCGCGGACCTGTTTCCACTCTTCGGTGTGCCGTTCATCCTCATCGGCCTTGGGATGCTCTCAACGCCGCTGTGGATGAGGCGGTCGGCCAGGCGCACGGTCTACGTCATCACCGATCGGCGCGCGATCGTGATCGGCGGCGCGTGGGCGCTTCACATCGAGTCCTTCCCTCCATCCCGGCTCACCGACATTCGGCGCAAACAGCGCCGCGACGGGAGCGGCGACCTTATCTTCCGCACCGAAGTGTCGCACGGACGCAATGGAAGGACGCATGAGTCGCATGTCGGGTTCATGGCGGTTTCCGACGTCAAGGGCGTCGAGGACCTGATCCGCGAACTGGTCGCACGCTCGCCGCCGCCGGTGGGTTGAGCCGACTGCGGAGGGCCGCCGCGCGAGGTGAATGTCCGGGCCGGATTGGCCGATAGGAGTCGATCGGAGCCGCCTGCCTGATGAGCCTCAGACCCGATCTCCGTGCGCTGGTTCAAGCCGCCAAGGCCCTGCAGGGCAAGTTCGCGCTCGCCGACGACTTCACGGCCGGGGCGGTCGCGGCGGCGCTGCGAACGGAGGCGGGGCGCATACATACGGGCATCTGCCTCGACCTGGCGTGCGGCATCGGATTCTGCGCCGAACATGCCGCCGCCGCCGAGACGCTCAAGCACCGGGAGCGGCACGTCGTCGCCCTCGCGGCCGTCGGCAAGCGCGGCCTGCTGCCGCCCTGCGGGCGCTGCCGTGAACTCCTGCTCCAGATCGATCCGCGCAATGCCGGCTGCGTCGTCGTGCTGCGCGGCGAGCGCACTATCACGCTGGGCGAGTTGCTCCCCGAGCACTGGCTCGACGCGGACGACGAGTAGACTCCTCACGCCGCCGGCCTCGCCGCGTCTGCGCCGGCCTCTCTCTTCTCGCACGGAGTTTCCGCGGGCGGGGTCCGTTCCCAAGGTGAACGCGGTTTCGTCTTTCGCGTGCGGGTGGGAATCCACTCTCCTTCCACCGCTGTGCGGGGGAGGGCCGGTATTGCGGCTTTCCATCATTCCTGTACAGGGGCTGCACCCCGCGAACGCGTGGGGCAGGCTCTTCGCGGGCATGAAGACGAAAACGCGATCGCCCGGGGTCCGTTCCCCGTTTCAGGGCGTCGGGCGGCGGGGGTTCATATCATCCCGGGATGCGCCCCCTCCGCGGCGCGCCTTGAGGAGCCCCACGCATGAGATTCCGCGATGCGCTTACCCTGCACACGTGTCCGCTTCTGCTTCGCGCGGCGCTGGGCGCCACCTTTATCTGGTTCGGTCTGCCCAAGTTCGACGTGACGACGTTCGAGGGCGAAAGCGCCGCCACGCTCGCGCAACTCGGAATCGGCCAGGTGAGCGTGGCGGGGGGGCGGGCGCCTGCCGCCGCCGGGTCGCCGCAGGACGTTTCCGAACCTGATGAGCAGGCAGCGCCGAAGGAGAGTGCCGAGGAACAGGGGCAGCCCGATGCGCCGACGGGTGATGAGAGTCCTGCGCCGGAGCCGCACAGCGGCGACGGAGCGCCCGCCCCTGAGCCTCGGGACGGTGGCGCCGCGCAGGATCAGGACACGCCGGCGTCTGCGGCGCCGACGGAACAGCCGGTCGAACAACCGGCTGAGAACACCTCCGCCCAGCCCGCCCCCGAGGATTCAGGTCGGAAGGACTCCGCCGGCCAGGCGAATGTCATGCAGACGGTTCGTGCGCGGCAGGTCGAGCACCTCACCATCATGCTTCACAGCGCCGGCCATCCATACCCGCAGGCGTTTGCGTGGATCGCCATGATCACAGAGATCGTCGGCGGCGCGCTGCTGCTCATCGGACTGTTCAGCCGCGTGTGGGGGCTGGGACTGGCGGTGGCGATGGCGTACGCCTTCGTCCTGACCTCGCTGCCGGTGATCGAGGCGAAGATGGACCCGGCGGCGACGAACCGCCTGCTCGCGTTTGTCTCGGCCTTCCGGGCCACGGAACCGCAGCAGCAGATGGGGGCTTTCTGGCAGATCATGCTTTTTGTGGCGGCGTGGTGCATCTTCATTGGTGGACCGGGCGCGCTGAGCCTGGACCGGCTGATCTTCCGCGGCTCGGTCGAGGAGGCGTGATCGCCGCGGCTCGAATGGATGTGCGATGGAGACCCGCCGACCTGCCGCCGATTCCCCCGAGGGCGAACTCACTTCGCTCAGCGCGGCTTTGCTCGAGCGGCCGGCCGATGACTCCGCCACGCCGGCGCAGCGTATCCTGCCCTGGGTGGCCTCGGTCGCGGCGCATGCGGGGATGATCGTGCTCGGGCTGCTCATTCCATGGACAACGGCGCGGCTGCTGGCAAACCGCGAGGCGCCTCCCGCCGTCGTCGCCGAGTTCAACCAACTGACCTTTCAGCCGCTGAGCAGCATCACGCCCGACGACGCGGAGCGCGAAGAAACGACGTTCGAGGAGCGGGCCCGCATCGAACGCGCCAACCCGTCGGAGGCGCTCGACGCGAGCCGGGTCGATCCCGCCTCGCTCATCGGGCCGTCCGGAGGCGAGGAGGTGCTCTCCGGCTTCACCCCTCGCGGCGGAGGGAATGAAGTGACCTTCGGCGGGCTGCGCGGCTCCAACGCGCGGAACATCGTCTACGTCGTGGACGCCTCCGGCTCGATGATCGCCTACCTGCCCATCCTCATCGACGAACTCGTCCGCAGCATCGACAAGCTCAACGAGTCGCAGAGTTTCCGCGTCATCTTCTTTCAGCGCAACGAGGCGGTGCTCGTGCCGGGGCCGGGCGAAGACCCCGAGATCGCCACCAAGCGCCGCCGCGGCACGGTCCGCCTCCTTCCCGCCACGAACGAGAACAAACTCTTTGTCTTCAACTGGATGAACCTCGACAACCGCAACATCCGCGCCGCGCACCAGTCCAATCCGATCGCGGCGATCGAACTGGCGCTGCGCGACACCGCCCCGCCTCCGGACGTCGTCTTCATCCTCAGCACCGACATCACGGGCCTGGGCGAGTTCGAGGTCGATCAGCAGGAACTGCTGCGCATGATCGAGCGGCTCAATCGGAGCCGCGGCGGCGAAGTGCGGACCGTGCTCAAGACGATCCAGTTCATCGACGAAGATCCGCTCGGCACGCTCCGGCGCATTGCCGAAGAGAACGGCGGGGCGGACGGCTACCGCTTCATGAGCCGCGAAGAACTGGGGCTGGACCGATGACGCGCCGCCGAAATCCCATGAGCATCGCCCTCGCCGCCGCGGGTTTGCTGACGTGCGCCGCGCCGGTCTTCGCCGATGAGATCGTCATCAGCGGCATCCCGCTGCCCGGCGTGGCGGTCCGCGGTGTCGCGGGTTGCGAGGTTCAGTACACGCTCGCCGGACGGATGCACAGCCGTCCCGCCGCGAGCACGATCATCCATCTCGACGACGTTCCGGCGCTGGCGTCGGCCGAAGCGCAGGCGAAGGAGGGGAACCTCGACGCGGCGCTGGTGCTGCTTGATCAAGGCGCCACTCAAGCCTCGAAGCCCTGGCAGAAGGACTGGCTCCACTACCGCCGCACCCGCCTGCTCGACGCCGCCGGACGCTACACCCAGGCCTGCCATGCCTGGGCGACGCTGCTGCTCACCGCGACCGAGCCGTGCTGGCTCGAGGCGATGCCGACGGCCGCGCCCGATCGCGCCGACGAGGCGGTCGCCGAGTCGGCCCTGGCGCAACTGCGCCACGCGCGGGCGCAGGCGGGGGAGGATGCCGTGGCCGTCGAAGTGATCGACGCGGCGATCGAGGCCATCAGCAAAGCGCAGCGCGGCGAGATCGCCTCCGCGCCGGTCGAGACGCCGGCGCCTCGCGCGAGAGAGGAATCGCCCGCGGCGCGCCGGGCGCCGATCGTCGCCGGCCCCGCCGTCGCCGAGGAGATCGATCGGCTGCTCGAGGGCCGGCAGTTCGCCGAAGCGCGGCGGGAGATTGAGCGCCTCGTTGCCGCGCCGGGAACCTACCCGCTCGATCGTCTGCTTCACCAGTACGGCCGGGTGCTGGCGGCGCAGGGTCAGACGCGGGATGCGGCCGTGCGCTTTATGCAGGGGGCGATTCTCTTCGCCTCGGGTCCGCACGCGGCGTCGAGCCTCTTCGAGACGGCGCGGCTCTACGCTGGTCCGCTCGGGGACCGGGCCGCGGCCCGCCGGCTGCTCGATCGCGCCGCCTCCCTCGCCGCGTCCAACGGCGAAGACGAACTCGCCGTGCGCATCGACGCCGCGCTCGCTGAACTCAACAGCCGGCGCTGAGCGCCGCGGGCCATCAGGCCGGAACGAATCGACGCGGCGAGCCGATCAGATCCGCTTGCGCGTCATGGCGCGCTGCATGTCGCGCTGGGCATCGCGCTTCTTGACGTCCTCGCGCTTGTCGGACTGGCCCTTGCCGGTGGCCAGCCCGATGAGGACCTTGGCGTAGCCGTCCTTGAAGTACATCTTGAGTGGGACCATCGTCGTGCCCTTGACGCGGGTTTCGGCGGCGAGTTTGCGGATCTCGCGCTTGTGCGCGAGGAGTTTGCGCACCTGCGCGGGGGCGTGGCGATTGACGCTCCCGCGCGCGGGGGCGTACTCGGAGATGTGCACGCTGTAGAGGAAGAGTTCGCCGGTGCGCTCATCGACGCGGGCAAAGCCCTCATTGAGGGAGACCTGCCCGGCGCGGACCGCCTTCACCTCGCTGCCGACGAGCACGATGCCGCACTCGAGCGTGTCGAGGATGTGGTACTCGTGCCGCGCCTTGCGATTGTTGATCTCCGGCGTCGTCGATGGTTTGCTCTTGCCCTTGGCCATAGGTCACAATGCACGGGCCGCCAAAAGGCGCAGAATGCACAGGAGGAACAGAGCGGGCGCGATCGCGGGCTTTCTCACTTTGGCGCCTTTTGTGCCTCTTCGCGGCCGGTTCTTTGCCTAACTCTTCTTCGGCCTCTTGTAGAAGGGTATCGTCGTGACCGTCGCTTCGACGATGGTGCGGCTGAGATCGACCTGCAGTCCCGTGCCCGGTTCGCTCAACTCCGCCGGAACGTAGCCCATCGCGATGGATTTGCCCAGTGTGGGGCTGATGCAGCCGCTGGTCACGCGGCCGACGGGCTCGTCGCCGCGCAGAATGGGCATGCCCTGGCGGGCTGTGCGCTTGCCGTCGAGGAAGAGGCCGACGAGTTTGTTTTTCGGTCCGTCGGCGGCAATGCGCTGGAGCGCGGCCTGCCCGATGAACGGCTCGCCCAGTTCGTGCTCGTCCTTGTCGAGGTTGATGCCGAAGTTGAGTCCGGCGGAGATCGGGTCCGTTTCCTCATCCATCTCGTGGCCGTAGAGGGGCATGCCCGCCTCCATGCGCAGCGTGTCGCGGGCGCCCAGGCCGATAGGCTTGACGAGGTCCTTGGCCGTGCCGGCCTTGTCGAGCATCATGCCGATGGCCTTGGTTGCCATGCTGGCGGGGAGGATCACTTCGACGCCGTCCTCGCCGGTGTATCCGGTGCGGCTGATTGTCACCTTGAAGAGCAAGAGGTTCTTGACGCAGAAGCGGTAGTTCTTGAGGGCGGGGATCTCATCGCTGAAGTCGGCGACGAGCGGAATGACCTTGGGCCCCTGGAGGGCGAGCATCGCCGTCTTCTCCGTGCGGTCGTCGATCTCGAGGCGCAGGTTGCCGCGCACGGCGTTGAAGTGCTGCATGAGTTTGGCGCGGTTGGAGGCGTTGACGACGAGCATGAAGTCCGCCTCGCCGTAGCGGTAGATGAGCACGTCGTCCTTGACGCCGCCCTGCTCGTTGCACACGAGGCTGTAGCGGCACTGGCCCTCGGCCATGTCGTGCACGCGGCGGGTGCAGAGGCGTTCGAGAAAGCGGCGCGCCTCGGAGCCTTTGAAGTGGATGCGCCCCATGTGCGAGACGTCGAACATCCCCGCCGCAGTGCGCACGTGCTGGTGCTCCTCGATGATCGAGGTGTACATGATGGGCATTTCCCACCCGGCGAACTCGACCATCTTCGCGCCGCGGTCGAGATGAAACGTGTGAAAGGGAGTGTGCAGCACGGGGCGATCCTTGGTTCCGGGGGCAAAGAGGTGATTCTATCACGAACTCGCATCAGACGCGGAAGGCGGCGGCGGCTTCGGTTTTGGTTAGCCGCGACGCGGAGTCTTCGGAGCGGAGCGCGGTTGGGCGTGGACACGGGTTTTGCGTCCGACCATCGCGCCGCACCCGTCGCGCTCCGCTGCGCAAAGCCTCCGCGTCGCGGCTCACCGGCACTGCCCCCTCACGTTCCCCACGGGTGGTCGCGCGCCGGGGCCTTCATCACTTCGTCGAGCACGGTGGTCGCGAAGCCGCCGCGCGGCAGTTCGAAGTCGAGGCGGATGTATGGGCCGTGCTCGTCGCTTCCGGCCGAAACCTCGCTGCCGCGCAGGGCGAGTCGGAGGGAGCGCCGCGTCCCGCGCACTTCGGTCGGCGCGGCGCCGAGGTCGTCGATCCGCACGCCCGTCGCCTCGAGCGCGGCGAGTTCGGCGGCGTCTACCTTTCCCTCGGCGCGCATCATCTCACAGCCCCAGAGCGGCCCCGTCGGCGAGAGCACAAGGTCGCCAAAGCGGCGGATCACCGACTCATCGACGAGTTCCTCGGGCCCGATGCGGAAGAGGTTGTGGCTGTCGTCGGTGCGGCCGACGACGTCTCCCTCGATGAGCGTCTCGAAGCGTCCTGCATCGATGCGCTGCGCGAGCACCTGGTTGAAGACGGCGGACTGGAAGGCGCTGATGAAGAAGCGCAGCGCCGCCTCGGGCACGTCGTGCAGGGCCTGCTCGGCGCTGCGCCCGGCGGCGAGGGAGGCGAGAAGGCGCGTCTCCGTCGAGCCGCTCGAGGGCCAGGCTTTGATCGCCGCGTCGAGGTCGCCGCGCGCGTACGCGGCCCGCGCCTCGCCGGCGTGATCCTCGCCGGCCTCGACCGGGCCGAGGAGCAGGTCGCACGCCGCCTGCCACTGCCGCCGAACGTAGAGCCGGCCGACCTCGTGGTTGTTGCGGTGAAAGCCGAAGCGCTGCTCGCCGACGAAGTTCGGCACGCCGCTGCGCTCGAGCCGCCCCAGGGTGCGCCGCACCCGCCCCACGTCGCCCACGTTCACCTCGCGGACGAAAATGGAGAAGCGGTTGCCTCGGAGATGCCCGATGCGCAACTTGTTCCGGTGACGGTCCGACCACAGGACGCGCACGCCGGGCAGGTCGATCTGCTCGGCGAGGCGGTGCGCATCGCCCTGCGGCAGGTGCACCGAGAGCAGTTGCCGCGTGACCGCGACCTTGTCCTTCATGCCCGCGTAGCCGATCGCGCCGGCGCTGACGCCCAGACGTCCCGCGATCTCGCGAACGACGCTCAGCGTCGGCCGCTCGATCTTCTCGATGAAAAGGTAGACGTGCTCTCCCGTGCCGCACGGCTCGTAGAGCGGCAGTTCCTCGACGAGGAAATCCTCGGGGCGCATCTTCAACCGACCGCCGATCCCCGGCTCGTCGGTCGTCAGGAATCGGCGCGGGATCCCGACGAACGAGTCGAGCATCAGGTCGGCTCCTCGCTGGATGCGGCCTCCAGCACCTTCTCCTCGACGAAGATGGGCACGTTGCCCGCCACGCCCAGGGCGATGGCGTCGCTCGGCCGGCTGTCGATCTCGATTTCCCGCCCGTTCTGCCGGACGATGAGGCGGGCGTAGAAAGTGTTGTCGTTCAGATCGTGAATGACAATGTGCGCCAGCGAGCCCCCCAGCGCCTCGATCGTCGCCGCCAGCAGGTCGTGCGTCTGCGGGCGCGGCGGCTCAAGCCCCTTGAGGCGACGCTCGATCGCCTGCGCCTCGGGCAGGCCGATCGCGATCGGGAAACTCCGCTCCCCATCCACCTCCTGAAGTTCGATGAACTGGAGGTCCTTGAGTTCCCGGATGAAGATGCGGCTCAGTTCCATCCGCACAGCCATGCGTCGCCTCCGCCCCTCGCCCCGTGAAGCGGGGCGCACCAACGGATGATATGCGGGCGTGCGCAGGGGGCGGGGGTCGATTCGGCCGCGGAATCGGCCCGCCCGCCGCCTCACGCGCCCCATAACCGCCCGTCAAGCGCCGACGTCACACGATTCCACGCATTCTCCAGCCCGCACGGAGCAGGCGGCACAGAGCGTGAAGGCGAGAAAGGCGCCGGCCGACTCAACCGCATCCCCTCGATTTCGCCGCGCAGGCGGTCGATCCCTCTCACCGGGGTACTCCGCTGCCGCGGCCGCCGGCCTCTCCGGCGGCGGCGCCGATCCGACCCCGCGGAAGGGATGGGAGGTTCATCATGCTGCGTCTCGGCGAACTGCTCGTGCAACAGGGACACCTCACCGAAGAACAGGTCGAGGAGATTCTCGAAGCCCAGCGCGAGTGCGGGCGACCCTTCGGCTACCTCGCGGAACGCCTCTTCGGCCTGAGCGTTGAGGAAATCGAAGGCGCCTGGGCGAAGCAGTATGAGATGATGACCGGCACCGTCGATCTCGACAAGGAGCGCATCGACTGCGAGGTCAACAGCCTCGTGAGCCGGCGACAGGCCTGGCAGTTCGGCATCATGCCCCTGCGCCGCCATGGCTCCGAACTGCTCGTCGGCACGACCGTCGAGCATCTCCCGCGGGCCGTCCGCTTCGTCACCTGGCACATCGACGAGCCGACCTCCTTCGTGATCACCAGCAACAAGAGCCTCGAATCCATGCTGCGCACGCACTACAACCTGCCCGGCATGAGCCTGGAGAAGAGCCGCGCCAAGGGCCTGGCGGGGTGAGTGAGCAGGCGTCGAGGGATTGCCGGCTGACCGCGGCGCGGAGGCTCGGCGCAGCGGAGCGCTCCGCGTGCGGCGCGGTGTGCGAGGGACTCACGCCAGCATCGGCAGTCCGATTCTCAGAAACACCTGGAGGATGACGTTGGCGTAGATCGCCGCGACGAGGTCGTCGAGGAGAATCCCCCACCCGCCGGGAAACTGCTGGACGAGGTTGGCCGGCTGCGCCTTGACGATGTCGAGGATGCGGAAGAGCACAAAGGCCGCCGCGATGACGATGAAGGCGAAGCCGACCTGCGGCTCGGCGGCGAGTGAGCCGAGGCCCGCCCCGTCGATCTCGCCCGCCTCCGCGCCAAGCGGCACGAGCAGGAGCGTGAGGCTCATTCCCGCCGTCTCATCCGCGACGACGACTCCGGGGTCCTTGCCGATGAACTGCTGCTCCGCCCACGCGCCCAGCGCCAGGCACGCGGCGCTCGATGCGACGAGCAGGGCCGCGAGCATGAGGTTGATCGTCGTCGCATTCCATCCGAGCAGCACGGCGCCGAAGGCCAGGGCGCAGGGCGGCAGACTGCCCCACGTTCCCGGCGCCGGCCGCATCAACCCCAGTCCGCCGATGGTGATGATCCACTTGCGCCACACGTTGAGTCCATCGGACGCGCCGCGCCCGCGCCTTGAGGAGGCTCTCGCCTAGGTTCGCATGAGCGGGGCGGCGCGAAGGACGTACGGCGCGCCGCTGATCACCGTCGCCGCGACCATCGTCCACACCAGCGCATCGCGCAGCCACGCCGACCACCCGTGTTCGAGCGGGTCGAAATGACCGACGAGCAGCAGAACGATCGGCACGACCGCGGACTGGAGAATCATCTTCAACTTCCCCGACCACGAGGCGGAGAAACCGATGCCCTGGCTCTCGGCCAGGCTGCGCAGCCCCGTCACCAGCAACTCGCGCAGCAGCACGAGCAGCACCATCCACGGCTCGATGCCGCTCACCTGCACCCGCTGCGGGCGCAGGGGGTCGGCGAGGTCGAACCATGCAAAGGCCGGGCCCGCGAGCATCACCAGCGCCCCGATCACGAGGATCTTGTCGCACAGCGGGTCCATCACCCGGCCGAAGACCGACGTCGCATTCCACCTCCGCGCGAGGTGGCCGTCGATCGCGTCCGTCACGACGCCGAGGAGGAAGCAGGCGATGGCCGCATCGAGGGCCCACCCCTGCGTTGCCGGATAGCGGTACAGCGAGAGGAGGATGAAGAAGGCCAGCGCCAGCGCGAGCCGCGCCAGCGTCAGCAGGTTGGGCAGTCCGCGCTTCCACTCACTGGCCATGATCGCGGTGATCGTAGTGGCGCCGGATCGGAGATGCTCAGACCTCGGTGATCTCCTTCGTCTTCTGTTCGACGAGGGAATCGACCACGCCTTCGTACTTCTTCGTGAGTTCCTGGATGTCGTTCTTGAGGCCCTTGGCGGCGTCTTCGCTCAGGCCGGCGGACTTGTCCTTTTCCGCCTGGTCGATGTGCTTGTTGGCGTCGCGCCGCGCGTTGCGGATCGCCACCTTCGCCGCCTCGCCCATCGTCTTCACCTGCCCCGCCAGTTGCTTGCGCCGCTCCCCGCTGAGCGAAGGCACGGGCACCCGGATCTGCTTGCCCTCCGGCCGCGGGTTCAGGCCCAGGTCCGCACGCTCGATGCCCTTGATGATGTCCGTCATCGTCGAAGGGTCGAAGGGCTTGATGAGAATCTGCGTCGGCTCGGGAACGGAGAGAGCGGCGAGGTTCTTCAGATCGGTCGGAGACCCGTACGCGTCCACCTTGACGAACTCGATCATCGCCGTCGAGGCGCGGCCGGTGCGGATGCCGCGTAACTCATGCTTGAGATACTCCACCGCCTTGGTCATGTGCTCTTCGCATTCGAGCAGGATCATGTCCACGTCCATTCGCGGCTCCTCCGCAGCGTGCCGTTCGGGTCTTGCTTGAGCGACAAGCATACGCCCGGGCGAGGCGGCGAGCAGGACGCGGACCGGCGGACGCCCGCGGGGCTTATCCGACCGCGACGGCCGGAGTGTCGCCCGGGCGGAGCCAGACCGATGAGCGGCCGCGCGGCTCGCGCGTCAACTCGAGATGCTCGAGATAGCGCCGCAGATCGAGCACGTCAAAGGACATGAGAAACTCCACGGCGGCAGAGGGATTGATGGACATGATCGCAGCGGCCAGTTGGTCCTTGGTCATGGCGTGAGACTCCGATTCTGCGGACGACTCCGGGAAACCTTTGCGCCGCGCCCACCCCGGCGCTCGTCAGGCGGTAGGATTGATCGGCGTGGGAGCGCGGCGTGCGGGGCGGTGTAACAGCGATTGACGCACCGCGCCGCCGACCCCACAACGGAAAGGGGCCGCCGGATGAGTCGGCACAACGCATGGAAACACGCGGCATGCCTCGCCGCTTTAGTCGTTTTTGTTATCGGCTGTGCCTCCAGGGACGCCCGCCGCCAGGCCTCCCGTCCCGCGCCCCTCCGCGAGACCACCCCCTCGGGCCAGGTTCCCGCACGCCTCGGCTCCGACCCCGTCTCCGACCTGCCCGGCCGAATCATCGTCGGCATCCTCTCCGCCATCGGCGATCCGGATCGCAACACCGCCGGTGAGACGATCATCCTCGTGCCCGACCTGGTGAATCGTTCCAGCGCGCTCAACGCCGACGTGATCGAACTCGGCGACCGTCTGCGCGGCGAACTCGCGCTCGCCGGCGCGCCCAGCCGCCTCGCCTTCGTGGCTGCCGAGGGACTCGGCGCCGGCGGCCGTGCAAACTACATCCTTCAGGGCGAGGTCTACGCCGTGCAGCGCCAGGGGCAGCGCTCCTGGGAACTCTTCTTCACCCTCTTTGACGTGAACGCGCAGACGGGTGAGAGGCAGGACCGCCGCTGGGAGAATGCGCGCGGCTACCTCGTGCCGCGCTGACCGCGCCAAAGCGCGATCACACACCGCCGCAGATCACGCCGCGGCAGAGCGACGCACCGGGCGCGCCGCCCCGGATCACCGCCTGCCCTCAATACACGCGCCCGCCAAGGGGCACGTCGCGCTCCGGCGCGAGGAGCACGACGCGGCCCTGCGAATCGGGCAGACCGAGCACGAGCACCTGCGACTCGAAGCCCGCGATGCGCCGCACGCCGAGATTCATCGCTGCGATCACCTGCCGCCCGACGAGATCGGGCGGCTGATAGTGGTCGGTGAGTTGCGCGCTGCTCGTGCGCGTGCCGATTTCGGGGCCGAAGTCGATCCACAGGCAGTAGGAGGGCTTGCGCGCGGCGGCGTTGGGTTCGCAGCGCTCGACGCGGCCGACGCGCAGATCCAGCAGCCTGAAGGCCTCGAGAGGCGACGCGCTCATGCCTGGCTCCCCGCATCATCCAACTCCTCCTGCTCATCGTACCACGCGCAGCGCGTGCCGCAGACGACGCAGCGCGGATCATCCAGGTCACCGGGCAGGGCGAAGCCGCAGCAGGGGCAGTAGGGCGCCTCCGCATCGACGAGGGCGACGGGCAGGCTCAGCCCGACCTCCTCGAGCGCCGCCTCAGCCCGCCCGATGTCGCGCCAGGCCAGCAGGATCATGGGCGAGATGCGCAGACCGTACGCCACGGTCTGCATCCCGAGCATCCCCTTTTGCGGATCGGAATACTCATGCGGCACGCCGGCAAGGTCGAACGCCGCGCGGAACGCCTCGAACTCCATCCGTTCCAGAAACATCAGCCGCCGCACGCGCTCGCGCCCGCACTCGACGCAGACGGGAGACCGCACGCCGCGCAGCAGGTAGCCGCAATGCTGACAGACCGGCCCTTCCGCGTTCGGATCGTGTTCGATCGCCTGGCGCATCTCCGTGATCCTACGGCGCGCGGACGAGTGCGGGACGAGCGGCCACGTCTGAGGCGGGAATCTCCCCGGCCCCCTTGACGCCGCCGCAGCGGTGCGGCATACTCCACGCATCGGCCGGACCATCGCGCCGGCCCCTTCGGCGAGAGGAGCCGCATCATGTTCAGACCGCATCGACCGGGCGTCAGCGCCGTGGCGATCATCATCGTCCTGGCGATCGTTGTTGTTGTTCTCGTCGTGGTTTCCCAGTCGGGCATGGGGCCTGACGGACTGGCGGCGCATGTCGATGACTACATCGCCATGCTCGACAACCGCGGCTCCGGTTCGCCGGGCGCCCGCTTTTCGGGCCGTGCCGTTGTCGTCAATTCCGAGATGAAGAGCCTCGACGAACTGCACAATCGCCTCTCCTCCTCCCTCCGCGCCCAGAACCACTCCGAGGTCGAAACGGTGATCGTCCTGGTGCGAAGCGGGACGGGCATCGGGGCGGGCATGTCCGTCGGCCTGGCCCCGGCGAGCCTCCAGCAGGGCTCCTACACCATCAGCGCTTTCGTCTTCGACGCCGCCGGAAAGCCGATCGCGTCGCATTCCGTCAACTACCAGACCTCCTCGAGCGGGACGGGCGAGGAAGCAGAGGCCAAGGCCAAGGCTGATCGCGACATGCTCGCGTGGATCGAGCAGCAGTTCTGACCCCGGCGAAAAACGCCAAAGCCCATGCATCGCCATGCATGGGCTTTGGTCGTGTGGGGAGGCGCTTCGCGGCGCCCGTTCAAGGCGGTCACTCCACTCGCGTCGCCACGACGTTGGTCTTGTTCTCGAACTGCACCGCCTGGAACCAGACGTTGCGGCCGCGGGCGTTGCCGGGGATCGGCAGCGACCAGATCACTTCGCCGAAGGCGTCGGTGCGCTTCGACTGGCCGGCCTGTCGCGGCCGGGCGAGGTCGATCGTCACGTTGAGGAAGGGCACGAAAGTGCGGCCGGGGCCGCGCAGGCTGTAGACAAGCCACGTCGGCGCGTCCGGCGTGGCGCCCGTCACCACGAAGCGGCCGGACTGCCCGGCGATGAGCGGCGACGGATCCACGACGAGCGTCGCGCCCCCGCCGATGTAGTCGAGCGTCAGGTCGTCGAGGATGATGCGCGGCAATGAGTACTCGTTGCCGAAAGTCGCGTACATGTGGATCTGATCGAAGGCGACGCCGCTGACCTCGAGCGCGTTGATGGCGCCGTTGTCGCGCCCGCCGCCGTTGGCGATCTCGAAACTGTCGCTGCCGACGACCTGTCCGCCGCTGAGCACGTCGAGATGAACGACGATGCCGCCCCACGGCCCGTTCTCGTAGTACCCCACGTCCACGGCGACGCGATCGGCCGGCGCCGGCAGATCGATCTTCACCGTCGAGAGGCGGCCGAGACTGAGGTTGTCCCCCGGAATGTAGGCGTTGCCGAAGGTCAGGAGTTTGTCCTGGCTCCCCCAGCCCGGAAAGTTGTTGTACCACGCCGTCGCATCTTCGCAGAGCATCTCGTCGGTCGGTTCCGGATCGAAGCGCGAGCCGTCCGGAAAGACGCCCGAGACGTTGTTGAGTTCGGAGAAGGTCAGCCCGTGATACGTCCAGGGCTCGCCGAGCGGTCCTTCGCCCAGATCTTCGAAGTCGTGCACGACCTGCTGCCCAAGCCCGGCAGGCGCCAGGAGCGAGACGGTCAGAAACGCGGCAGCGGTGAATCGCTGGATCATCCTCATCTTCCTTTCGATCGTCCGTGTTGGCACGGACAAGGGGTGAATTTCAACGCCGCTGGGCGACAACCCACCGTCATCGCGGCGGCAGTTCATGGCGAATGACCACCGATGCGGGCATCGGCGGATACTTCATGCGGATTCGATACACCTCGAACTCCTCGGGATCCCACTGCGCCGCGGCGAAGGCGGCCCGGAGCATCTTCTGGTAGCCGGGCACCTCCGCCGATCGCGCCGCGGTGAGGCCGCGGCCGAGATGCTCGAGGCGCTCCGCCGTCGGGAGGCGGTCACGCTCGTCCTGCGTGATGGGCGAGTTGAGTTCACCGAAGAGGCACAGCTCGCGCTCAACGCTGGGGAAGAGGTCATGATGAACGAACTGGTCGTAGACGAAGACCTCAACGGGCGTGCGCACCACCGCCCCGAAGAGCAGCCGCTCGTTGCCCGGCGTCGCGTGGATGGGGCCGAGTTCGCGCAGCAACTCACCCGTCACGATCGTCTGCTGTCCCGCGAAGCCGACCGGGGCGGGGAGGAGTTCGTCGTTGAGCAGCCCCGGGTCCGCCGGGCGGCGCCGCACCGCCGGGGCGGGCTGTGAGCAGAACTCCAGCATCAGCGGCACCCCCTGCGATTGCCTGGCGCCATCCGGATCGAGCGGCGTGCGCTCGAGACGGCGTTGCGGGGCGGCGTCGTCGATGACGGCCCCCTGGCCGATGATCCAGTGGACGTTCGGTCGCAGGCGTCGAAACCCGATGAGCCCGCGCATCTGCAGCGCGTCGAACCAGTCGCGGCGGTCCTTCGAGAAGTTGAGCGCGCTGACCGAGAGCAGCGTCCGCGCCTGGGCGCCCCAGATGAAACTGTTGCCCTGGAACGCCCGCTCGCGCCACTTCTCCTCAGCCGCGTGCGGCCCCTCATCAGTGAACGAATCGACGAGCATTTCGAGGGAAGCGCGATCGCCGGCATGGACCTTGAGGAGGGACTCGAACGCCTCCGCGGCGGCGGCGAGGCGCTCCCGCTGTGCGTGCGGCGCTCCCAGTTGGGTCAGCGATGCGAGCAGCGTTTCGATGCCCGCCGGAGTCGGCATGAAGCGGGCGGCGACGAAGGGATCAGGGCTGTACGCGACGTTGCGGATCTGCCACGCCAGTTTGCGATGCACCCCCAGGCGATCAGAGATGGCGGTGATCCCCGCGCCCCCCCCGCCGCAGTACTCCTCCAGCAGCCCAGCGAACTGGTCCTGGAGGGCCGGTACGCGCTCCGCAATGTCTTCTTCGAAGGTGGCTTGCGTCATGGTGCAGGTGCCGGGTTCGCGGGATGCTCCGCAATGGGAACCGAGTATACACCATTTCTGCTATTGTGTCAAGAACTGTTTCCGAAACATGGATCGGAATGGACCGAAACTGGCGCGGTCCTGGCCGCTCGTCTGGCCTCGACGGCGGTGCCATGCTTCGCCGCTCTGGGCGAAGCATGGCGAGAGGGCAGGCGCGCACGACGACTGTGGAACTCCGAGGTTCTCCCGCGCGGGCGGCATGCATCGACCTCAGAGCAGGTCGATGCATGGCACCACACTTCTACGTTGACCACAGACAACACCTTCCGGACGCCCACGATGGTGCCATGCTTCGCCGCTCTGGGCGAAGCATGGCGAAAGGGCAAGCGCGCACGATTTTCATTGAACTTCCGGGGCCTCCGCGCGGGCCGCATGCATCGACCTCAGAGCAGGTCGATGCATGGCACCCGTCAGGGGACACCACACCCGGACGCCCCACGATGGTGCCATGCTTCGCCGCTCTGGGCGAAGCATGGCGAGGGTGCAGGGGCGCTCGACCTTCTTCGAACTCCGCGAGGCGCCTGCTCGCTCGGCATGCATCGACCTCAGAGCAGGTCGATGCATGGCACCGGACCGGGGACACCGCCCCCGGACGCCCACGATGGTGCCATGCTTCGCCGCTCTGGGCGAAGCATGGCGAGGGTGCAGGCGCGCACGATCTCGCCGGAACTCCGAAAGGCGACCGCCCCCCGCGTGTGTCCGTGGATCGAGGGCCGCTTCTGACCGATTCCTCCTCCGCGGCGCCGCCGGTTGAAACGACTCGCTTGGCTT